>JAJRRX010000293.1 GCA_024279075.1 Alphaproteobacteria bacterium
CCCGTCGCGATTCGAACGCGAGACCTCTGCCTTCGGAGGGCAGCGCTCTATCCAGCTGAGCTACGGGTGCTTAGGCGGGTGTATAGATCAGCCAAATCTGGGTTGCAATCAGGAAAGTGACAATTCATGGTTGCTGCTTCTATTGGGCAAAGCAAAGTTAACACTGTCGCAGCTTGGGCGGTTTCGCGGTTAACTGCAAGCTTAGGTCCGCCAATACTGGCGTGCTTGCAGAGGTTCCTCCGCATCCATTGAGCGCCCCTTTGAGTTGCCAAGAGAACGCGTTTACTTGCCCGTTAAATCATGCTACTTTTTTCGGGCTAACCACCTTATCAAAATACTTATTTCATGAGGCGCTGCATGCCCTACGCCATCCGCGCGCTGGATGAATTTCCGCGCTGCTCGCTCTCTCAAGCGCCCACAGCGCTGCATAAAATGCCCAATCTTACTGCGCATTTTGGAGGTGCCGGCCTTTATATTAAACGGGATGATTGCACGGGGCTAGCGCTTGGGGGCAACAAGGCGCGGCAGTTGGAGTTTTATATCGGGCAGGCCAAGGCGGAGCGCGCGGATACGGTCATTATCACTGGCGCTGTGCAATCAAACTACACGCGTATGGCAGCGGCGGCGGCGCGGATGAGCGGGATGGAGTGCCATATTCAGCTGGAAGCACGGGTGGCAAACGATTCAGCTATCTACCACCGCTCGGGCAATCTGTTGCTTAGCCGCATATTGGGCGCGACCCTGCATACCTACCCGCATGGGGAGGACGAAGCGGGTGCCGACCAAGCGCTGGAGGAGATCGCAGAAAGCTTGCGAAAAAGTGGCCGACGGCCCTATGTTATCCACCTTGGCCAAAACCACCCGCCGCTTGGCGCGCTTGGCTATGTTGTGGCGGCGCAGGAGCTTTGCCAGCAAATGGAAGCGGGGCTGGGGTTTGATGAAATCATCGTCGCCTCGGGCAGTGGGGCCACCCATGCGGGCCTGCTGTTTGGCTTGCGAGCGCTGGGGAATAAAACCCCCGTGCGCGGCATTTGTGTGCGCCGCGAGGCCAAGGCTCAAACCCCGCGCATTGCTGCCCGCTGCCAGCAAATCGCTGACCTCCTAAAAATGGAAAATCCGGTCCAATCCGGTGATATATTGCTGAATGATGAAGCGTTTGCGCCTGGTTATGGCCAGATGAGCGAAGCGGTTATTGAGGCGATCACCCTCGCGGCGCGCACCGAGGGCATTCTGCTGGATCCGGTCTATACAGGCAAAACCATGGCCGGATTTATTGCCCGCGCGCGGCAAGCCACAACCGCGCAAAACCTGCTCTTTATCCATACTGGCGGCCAGCCCGCGCTGTTTGGCTATGAGGATGATCTTGGCCCCCTGTTAAGCGATAGCCCTTTTGATAACTGACCCATCCCTTTACCTGCCTCTGCTGCTGCTCGGAGCCTTTGCGGCGGCCTTTGTTACGGGTGCGGTGGGCTTTGCCGATGCGCTTATACTCAACGCCGTCTGGCTGCACATCATGGATCCCTCAGCCGCCATCCCCTTGGTGGTAAGCTGCGGTATAGCCATGCACGCCATGCCACTTTTCAAGCTGCGCAAACGGCTTAATTTCTCTCGCTTGCCGCCCTTTCTGGTGGCGGGCGTGCTCGGGGTGCCTGCGGGCGTCTGGATGCTCACCCGCCTAGACCCGCAGCTATTTCGCAGCTTTATCGGCGGAATACTTACGGTTTACGGGCTGTGGATGCTGCTTAAACCCAAAACCAGCGTTGGCGAGGCCGGCGGGTGCAGGCTTGACAGCGCGGTTGGCCTAGCGGGCGGCTTTATGGGCGGGTTTGCGGGGCTTTCGGGCCTGTTCCCCACGCTTAGGGCGGGGCTGCGGGGCTGGCCAAAGGATAAACAGCGCGGGGTTTACCAGCCGTTTGTGCTGGCTATGCATATGCTGGGCCTATTGGTATTTGCCGCCACAGGCTTGATAACGGCCCGCACGGGGTATGATCTTTTGTGGTGCCTGCCAGCGGTTTTTATTGGCTCGTGGCTTGGGGTGCTGGTTTACCCCTTCCTCAACGAAGCCGTTTTTCGCCGTGTCATTCTCGGGCTGGTTCTCATCTCCGGTATTTCGCTGCTGCTCTAGTGCTTATGGTCGCATTTGTCCGGCACAGGGTCATAGCCGCTGCTGCCCAGCGGGTTGCACCGTCCGACACGCTTGGCCGCCATTATGCTGCCCTTTATCGCGCCATGCTTCTCCAAAGCTTCCATTGCATAGGCTGAGCAGGTCGGCTGGTAGCGGCAGCCATGGCCGACCCACGGGCTACCAATTACGCGGTAGGCGCGCACGGGGAGGGAGACGAGAAAGGCGAGCGGCGTCATTTATTGGGCCTTGGTTGGTGAATTTTACGCAGCGCTTTTTCAAAGTCTGCCAGTAATATGTGATAGGGGCGGGTCGCGGTTTCAAGGCGGCGGCCGATGAGCACGTAATCATGGCCCGTTTTACCGTGCGCTGGCAGCACCTCCCGAGCGATTTCCCGAAGCCGCCGCTTGGCGCGGTTGCGGGCCACGGCATTGCCGACCTTTTTGGAGCAGGTATAGCCTATGCGGATGCCATTGCCTTCTCGCGCGCGGGCTTGCAGCACAAAACCGGGCATGGCGATGCGGCGGGCGCGGGCGGCTTTTAAGAAGTCGGCGCGTTTTTTGATCACGCTCAAACTGCCCTTTGCACACAGCGAAACCGCCGGAGGCGCAGCGCGCTCCCCATCCTTGGGCCTCGCGTGCGTCTCCGGCGGTTTCATAATGCTAAACCTTTGGCTTTAAGCCGACAGGGATTTCCGGCCTTGGTTGCGGCGACGGTTCAGGATCTTGCGGCCATTTTTGGTGGCCATGCGCGAACGGAAACCGTGGCGGCGTTTGCGAACAAGGTTGCTCGGCTGAAAAGTACGTTTCATATCATTGCTCCTGCGAGGGGCGATTCGAGCCTTTGCCCGCGCCTAGAATTCAGAATTGGTGTAATAGGCGCGAAAAAAGCGGAAGTCAATTCGCAAGCGCCAGAAAATGAAACATTTCTTAGGGCATTTCCGCGCAAACTGAAACAAAGGCACACAAGCGTTCAAGGCCGCGTGAGGCCCCTATGAATGAGCGCAACAATAGCGCAAATAAGAAAAAACGCAATTATCACGGATGCCGTTATGGACACCACCGCCCCTTCCCCGCTTAAAAAGAACCTGCCCCTGATCGGGCTGGTCGCCGCCGCTGCGCTCGCCTATTGGCAATTTGGCGATTACCTGAGCTTCCAAACCTTGGCTGACAACCGCGAGGCGCTGCTGGCATGGCGTGATTCCAATTACCTGCTCGCCGCGCTGGCTTATGTCGGCCTCTATATAGCCGTGGTCAGCTTTTCCATTCCGGGTGCAGTGTTCCTCTCCCTTAGCGGCGGCTTTATGTTTGGTTTGGTGGCTGGCACTTTGCTCACGGTCATTGGCGCCACCATCGGTGCCACCGCGATATTCTTGGCCGCCCGCACAGGCCTTGGCAATGCACTGCAAACCAAGCTTGAGGGCAATGGCGAAAGCCGGATGGCCAAAATGCAGGCGGGGCTGCGCGAAAACGAGCTCTCTTACCTATTCCTGATGCGCCTTGTGCCTGCGGTGCCGTTCTGGTTTGCCAACCTCGCCCCTGCCTTTCTTGGTGTCAGCCTGCGGACCTATGTTTTCACCACGTTTTTCGGCATTATGCCCGGCACGGCGGTCTATATCTGGGTCGGTTCGGGCTTGGGAGAGGTGTTTGCCCAAGGCGGCACGCCCAACCTTGGCATAATATTCGAGTGGCAAATTCTCGGGCCTATACTGGCGCTCAGCGCGCTCTCGACCCTGCCGATACTCCTCAAAAAATTTCGTAAAACCGGAGCAAAAGCATGAGTGTTATAAACGTAGATCTTTGCGTTATTGGTGGCGGCTCGGGCGGGCTATCGGTGGCGGCTGGGGCGGTGCAAATGGGCGCCAGCGTGGTGCTGCTTGAGGGCGGCAAAATGGGCGGTGATTGCCTGAACTATGGCTGCGTACCTTCCAAAGCCCTGCTGGCCGCTGGCAAGCATGCCCATGCCATGACCACAGGCGCGCCGTTTGGCATTACGCCGGTGACCCCGCAGGTGGATTACGCGGCGGCTAAGAGCCACGTGAAGGCGGTGGTGGATGGCATTGCGCCGCATGATTCAGTTGAGCGCTTTGAGAGCCTCGGGGTGCAGGTGATCACCGAATATGGCCGCTTTATTTCGCCCCGCGAAGTGCAGGCGGGTGAGCATGTTATCCGCGCACGGCGGTTCGTTATCTCCACAGGTTCCTCGCCCTTTGTGCCGCCGATTCCGGGGCTGGATAGCGTGCGCCATTATACCAACGAAGATATTTTTGAGCTGCAAGAACAGCCCGCCCACCTGATCGTCATCGGCGGTGGGCCGATTGGCATGGAAATGGCGCAGGCCCATGCGCGGCTGGGCAGCAAGGTGACGGTGCTGGAGGGCTTCAAAGCCCTTGGCAAAGACGACCCCGAACTGGCCGCGATTGCGTTGGAACGCATCCGCGCCGAGGGCGTGGAGATTGTTGAGGGAGCGATGGCTTCGGAGATTACGCCCGAGGGCGGTGTGACGGTAAAGACAAAGGACGGCGCGAGCTATACCGGCTCCCACCTGCTCATGGCCGTGGGCCGCAAGGCCAATACGGGCGGGCTGGACCTCGAAAAAGCGGGCATTAAGTATGACCGCCCAGGCATCACCGTGGGGGCCAACCTGAAAACCTCCAACCGCCGTGTCTATGCCATTGGCGACGTGGCGGGCGGCCTTCAATTCACCCATATGGCGGGGTATCACGCGGGCATCGTTATCCGCTCGGCGCTGTTTGGCCTGCCCGCCAAATCGAGCAATGCCCATATCCCGTGGGCCACCTATACGGACCCCGAAATGGCGCAAGTGGGCCTGACAGAGGCGCAAGCCAAAGAAAAGCACGGTGCGGCGGTAGAAGTGCTGCGCTTTGATTTTGCCGAGAATGACCGCGCACGGGCCGAGCTGAACACCACGGGGTTGATCAAGGTGATGGTGGTCAAGGGGCGGCCTGTGGGGGCGTCGATTGTGGGCGCGCAGGCAGGCGAGCTTATTCAGGTTTGGGCGCTGGTGATCGCCAATAAACTCAAAATCGGCGCGGTGGCCGCGATGGTTTCGCCATACCCGACCATGGGCGAAATTAACAAGCGGGCGGCGGGGGCGTATTACACCCCGCGCTTGTTTGAAAGCGACCGCGTGAAGAAGATCGTGCGCTTTGTGCAGAAATTATGGTAGCTTGCAACCAACGAGGCGAGGCCCCACCTCACTCTTAACAACACGGGACGCATATGTTTTTCAAAACCCTCTCAGGCCGGTTTTTACTGCTCACCATCATCTTTGTGATGCTGGCTGAAGTCGTGATCTTTGTGCCCTCCATCGCGCGCTTTCGCGAGGATTACCTGCAACAACGCCTAGAGCTGGCCCAGCTTGCCTCATTGGCGCTGCTGGCCACACCCGATGATATGGTTACGCCCGAGCTTTCAGATGAATTGCTAAAAAACGCCGAGGTGCTGAACATTGTGCTGCGCCGCAACGAGCGCCGCGAGCTCATTCTTTCAGCCCCGATGGTCGAGCCGGTAATGGAAACCTATGATCTACGCACCGCCAGTGCCTACAGGCTGATCAACGATGCTATGGCAACGCTGTTTATCAACGAAGAAGAGGTCATCCGCGTGATTGGCCGGCCTGTAAAGGGCGCGGGGATCGAGATCGAGGTCACCCTCAAAGTGATGCCCCTGCGCGAGGCGATGCTGGCCTATGGCCGCAATATTTTTCTGCTCTCCCTGCTGATTTCCATCATCAGCTCCGCCATGCTTTTTGTGGCTGTGCGCTTCTCTATTGTGCGCCCCATCCGGCGGCTGGTGAACAATATGATGATCTATCAACAGGCCCCCGAAGACGCAACGCGCGTGATTGCTCCGCAAAGCCGCGTGGTGGAGCTGCGGGCGGCGGAGGATACCCTGCACGACCTGCAAACCCAACTTACCGCCAACCTCAAGCAAAAGGAGCGGCTGGCGCAACTTGGCGAGGCGGTGGCCAAAATTAGCCATGATCTACGAAACATCCTGACAACAACGCAACTGCTAGCAGACCGCATTGAAATGTCTGAGGACCCGACGGTGGCACGCATTGCCCCCAAGCTCGTCAACTCCGTTGACCGCGCCATTAATCTGTGTGAACAAACCCTGAAATTTGGCAAGGCCGAAGAGGCCGCACCCAAACCAGAGCGCTTTAAGCTGGCCGACCTCGTGGACGAGGTTATCGACAGCGAAAATCTGCGCGACGAAGCCGAAACGGTGAAAATCCTCTGCGATTTCATGCCCGATTTCACCCTCACTGCCGACCGAGAGCAGATGTTCCGCGTGGTCATCAACCTCGTGCGTAACGCCCGCCAAGCCATGGTCGCCACACAAGGCAGCGGCGAGATTTGCGTTCGCGCACAGATCACCCCAAGTGGTGCCGAGCTTAAAGTGTGTGACACCGGCCCCGGCCTGCCAAATGCCGCCAAAGACAAACTCTTCCAGCCCTTCCAAGGCTCAGTGCGCAAAGGCGGCACAGGCTTAGGCCTGGCCATTGCCGCCGAACTTGTGCGCGGCCATGGCGGCACTCTGGAGCTGGCCGAGACCTCGGAAAGCGGTACCTGCTTCAGGATTTACCTGCCACAAAAATAACCCACATAATTCCGCATTTCCCCCCTTGCACTCCTCGCCCCGCAAAGATAGATACAGCCAAGGTTAGCACCCGTAGCTCAGCTGGATAGAGTACCTGACTACGAATCAGGGGGTCGCACGTTCGAATCGTGCCGGGTGCACCATTTAAATCAATGTCTCAACTTAGCTCGTTCGTAGCCAAAGCGAGTGCAGAGTAAATCGGTTCGACTTTAGTGGTAAGTGCTTTCAATTAGGAGGTCTTATGCGCGCGCGTTAACGCCCTCAACAAAAGGATGCCGCTGGATGTATTTGGTTTGAGATTCAACATACGTGAATCATATCAAAAAAAACCTAGTTTCAATATTTTGCAAAGTTCCGTTGGCATTGGGGCGCCCATATGATGGTTGAATGATGAGCACAAACGGCGCGGCAGGAAGCATTGGCGCGCTGGCGGTCTTGCAAAACGAAATCTCTCAAACTATACTCTTGCAACTTATACTAACGCAGCTCAAGATGAATTCTTGCTGAAAATTGGGGAAACGAGTAGGTTTGATGTCATGACCTCAAATATTAGTACAATCCGCGCGGCTGAAGCAAAAATTCCGCGGTGGCGGGAACAGCTGAGGGCCTTGCGAAACGAAGGGCTGGCGGATGACGGTGTTGTGGACGCAGAAGAGCAAGCCGAAATCGATCTGGTCGAAAGCCAAATCGACTCGGCACAGAGGCTAATTGCGACACGGCTTCAGGCTTGGGAAGCCAACAAAAGGGCGTATGAGCAGCTTCGCTCCGGGCTTGAGACCGGCCTTGGGGAGGTTGCGCGATGCGAAGTCGCCGCGCTGAGCGGGGATCAACGCGCTATAGCGGACTCAGCCACACAGGTTACGCAAGCGGCCACCGCTGAAGATTATGCGCTCGCGGTCAGCCTTGCAAACGGGCTGACAAGGGCAATAGAATTGTTCCTGCAGCAGGTGGAGAACGAGCGGCTTAACGGCCTGACGGACGAAGAACTCACCGAAATCAGCCTCTCTGATGACGCCATTGAAGAGGTGTTTTCCGAGGAATACATGCGAGAGCTCATGACTATGGAGTTCAGAGGCGAAGGCACCCCAGAACTTAGGGACGTGATAAAAGAGATTGAAAAGGGGCTTTCCAGCACAAACCGCACCGAGGTGATAGGGGATCTCGCCGAAATCGTTGGCACTCCGCCATCTGCCGCTGAGCTGGACGCCGATTACGAGCGCTTTTTGGTTTTGTGCCGGCAGCGCGATGCCATTGGTGACGAGAACAACCAAACCGAGCCTGATGATGTCGATGAAGAAAAGCATCCGGATTTTGTTGGCTCGCACGAGCAGCTTATGTTTGGCAAGGTTCTGGGCGATGCGCTCGGGATCCACGAAGTGTTTGCGACGCTGCTAAGCCCAACCGGCGGCCTAGTTGGGCCGGGCAATGATTTGATCCCTGGTGTTATGGCCTCACCGCATCTTTCGCCTGACAATCCGGTGGCCTTGCATGGCACGGTGCATGACGCGGCTGGTTATCTGCAATCGTTTCATAATGAAGGCCCGGGCTATAATTATCGCGATAGTGATTTCGAGGATGCTTTAATCGGCGCCATCGACTTATTGCCAGACAGCTGGGGTGCGGATGCGCTCTTGCCGTTAACCGGGCAAGCCAGCGGCATTTATTATTGGACAATGGAAGCCGGAGATGAATACATCGAAGCGCGCTTTGATGAAGGGATTGTCGCGCTTGAGCAGGCATTGGCCGATGCCCGAAATGGCGCGTCTGACCAAATTGACCAAATTGTTTTTGCCATTGAAGAAGCCAAGCAGGACCTATCAGACAGGGCAGAAGCGCTCAGAGATGATATGGTAGATGCCGCAGAAGAGGTTGAAGAGGACCTTCGCGATCTTGTTGACGAGGTCGAAAACGAATTGCTCGAAGCACGCGATGCCTTTGAAGATGGTGTTGATCGGGTTGCGAGAAGTGCCGTCGAAACCTACGAGGAGGCCTCTGCCGCTGCCCGCTCGATTGGCGAAGGCGCCATGGAGAAGCTCAATGCTGTCGCAAATTTCATCTGGAACTAACTTATGACCACGATCAAAATGCACCCCTCAGAATTAGCTTACGCGTTTTCCTATTCCGAAACCGTCGATATTATCGGCTGGGGGCGCGACCCGTTTTTACCAACCACCCAAGCAGATGGCGACCCAAAAGCGTGGTATGCTGATGGCGCGGCCCGGCTTTCTGCTGCGGGGCGGCTCGTTGAAACCCCTGACAAGGGCCTCAATTTCACCGAGGAGCTAACCGCTGGCGTGCTCGCACTTGTCGACCCTGCATTGGTGCTGCTGGTTGAGCGCAAAGAGGGCAAGGGCCTGCGGCGGCTTACGATACATATGGGGCATGATACCGTGCTCGGGATGTCCCATACCCCTGACGGCATGTTTGAGCTGACACGCTATGCCGATCTTACAGCCGCCACCGCTGCCTGTGTTGGTTTTTTGGGGGCGGCCCGCATGCCTGTTCAGGCCGGCGCACGCATTGAGTCAACACAAGACGCTCTGAAAGAAGTTCACCAGCTTGCAACCTCGGGGCAGAGCGATAAAGCGATCGCAAATCTGGTTAAACTTGGTGCCTCCGCGCCCGACGCCGCCTCGATCCAGCGGGCCATCGCAGAGCCAAGCGCCGCAGGTGTATTGAGCCTTCTCTTTTGCTCGGACAACGTCGCCCGTAGCGCCAAACCTTTTAGCGTCATGACCGCTCCAGAAGATGAAACCTGGATTTTATTCCCCCCGGCAAGCCTTGAAGGCCCAATGGTTATTGAACGAAGCTCGGTTTCGGCTTTGACCGCTCGGGTGATGATTGAAGTGGCGATCTGGCTGCGCCTCACTGAATAATCAGGCCTTAATCGGGTAAATAGGCAGTGGTTCTCCTTGGAGATTTCTATTGGACTATAGTCTGTTGTATTTGCCACAGATTTGCGCTCATCTAAGCAGATGAATATGATTAAAGATGGCAACATTTGGCACAGGCTTACTTTGCCACAACAATTTTTACTGGCAGGCACCATTGTGATGGCCTCAGCAATGCTGGTTGTTGGCACTTGGGTTTCTGACCGGATTGAACAAGCAGAAATTGAGAGTCAGGGGGCATCCGCTGCGGTATATGTCGAGAGTTTTCTGTCGCCCTTAAGCCAAGAATTAGCGGATCAAGATAGCCTTTCGCCGCCAGCCCAGCGTGCTTTAATCGAGGTTTTTAGCCAAAGCACGCTTAGGGAGCGCATCGTATCTTACAAAATCTGGAAGCCTGATGGCACCGTTATCTATGCATCTGACTCAAGCATCATTGGCAATTCTTTTGAAATTACGGCCAATTTGGAAAAAGCGCTTTCAGGGGAAGTTTCGACATCTTTTGAAGCGCTGGACGAATTGGAAAACCAAGCAGAAGCCGCGCTCGGGATCCCGCTACTTGAAGTTTATACCCCCATTCGCGAAAACTGGACCGGCCGCATCATTGCGGTTGCCGAGTTTTATGAACGGGCTGAAATACTGGAAAACGAGCTTGCGCAAGCCATTCGCAATAGCTGGATATTGGTCGGGCTGACCTTCCTTGCCAGCGGCGGCTTGCTTTTTGGAATCGTGCTGGCAGGGGGCAGGCTCATTGCCTCTCAGCGGCAGCAATTACTAACCCAGCTCGCAGAAACCAAAGCGGTTTTGACGCAAAATATTGCTTTGCGGCAGCGGGCGGTCTCCGCCTCCTCTCGAGCGATTGCGCAGGCTGAGCGCACCCTGCGCCGCGTTGGCTCTGATCTGCATGACGGCCCGGCCCAATATATGGCGCTGGCCTCCTTGAGGTTAGATGCGGCCTTGCCCAAAGACGAGCACCAAAGCAAAGATGCCGAACACGTAAAAAACTCGCTTAAGCAAGCGTTGGTCGAGATTAGAACCATATCACGCGGGCTGGCCCTGCCGGATATCGACGAGCTGGATATCAAGCGTCTCACCCTGCGGGCGGTGCAAGAGTTTGGCAACCTTTCAGACCTAGAAACATCGGTTAAGGTGCTGTGCAACCCCAAGGAAACCGAGTTAAACTATGCACAAAAGCTTTGCATTTATAGGTTTTTACAAGAAACCCTTGCCAATGCATCCAAACATGCGCGGGCAGATATGGCAGAAATAAACGTAAAATGTGCAGCTTCCACCCTTTCGGTTGCGATCAAAGATGATGGCTGCGGATTTGAGATATCCACCGCGCTTAAGCTGCGCAGTGATGGTGGCCAAGGCTTACTGGGCATGATTGATCGCGCTGAAAGCATTGGCGGCACAGTCGACATTCTGAGCCAGCCCGATATTGGCAGCACCATTCGCCTCACCCTTCCTTTAGGAGCGCCTTAAAATGACCCTTAAAATAATTCTCGCTGATGATCACCCGATTTTTAGAGATGGTCTCATTCAAAGCATTGAAGAAACAGGTGAATTTGAGGTGGTGGGGGTTGGCGAGTCAGCACGGGATGCGATTGATCTGGCTACGAAATTCTTACCGGATATCGCTTTGCTGGACCTTTCCATGCCCGGCGGTGGTATTTCGGCGGCCCGCAAAATTGCGGCCACGAACAGCGGTGTAAAAATTGCCATGCTCACGGTTTCAGAGGATGAAAACGATGTGACCTCTGCCCTGCAAGCGGGGGCGATTGGGTATGTGCTTAAAGGGGTTTCCGCCATCGAGCTGCGCCGCGTGCTCAAAGGCGTGGCCAACGGCGAGGCCCATGTATCCCCCGCGCTGGCGGCTCAAATGCTTAAGCTTATGAATGCGCCGCGCAACGCAGAGCATAACCCGATTGATGACCTCACCAAGCGTGAAGAAGACATTTTGCGCCGTGTGGCCAAGGGGCTTAGCAACCGCGAAGTGGCGGTTGAACTGGGCTTGCAGGAAAAAACCATCAAGCACTATATGACTACGATTTTAGGGAAACTTCAGGCGCGCAACAGGGTTGAAGCCGCGCTTATTGCCCATCGAACTTGGGGCGATGAATAGGCCCTCCTAAAGGCGAGCCTAAAGCGCTTAATACCCAGCCAATGCTTTGATCCGCGCAACATCTATGGCCGTTGCGACCCGTTCGGTCACGGTGCGGTTATTGGCGTTTTTCACCTCATACATTCCGCCTGCCGTCAGCTCTTCTTTCCAGCCATTTACAAAAAGAATTTCAACGTCCCCGTTTGGCGTAATTTCAACAAAAACCACTGCGGCGCGCCCTGCACCCGCCGGCGCTATGCTGCCCCTATTGCATTCCGGGTGTTCAATCAGGTCATGGGCGTCATCACAGCCCGAGCCACCCGGCACCCGTGGCCGCCGCCCACCTTTTTTAGAGATGTGTTGGCTGAATTTTGCGCCATCAGGCGCGTGCTTCAATAAAAGTAAGGTTTTAGTCGCAACATGCTTAACACCAAAATCGAGGCTTGCCGTGCCATTAAAAGGCGCAGCACTTGCCAGTCCGGCAAAGAAAATCCCAGCGTTTAAGGTCGCAATTTTAAATGTATAATTCATTTCAATTTCTCCATTATAGTATCGGATAAATTGATATTGCCACTAAATTTTAGAGTTGAATAATAACCAAGGGCCGTATTAAACGCGGAAAATGACTGAGGAATAATTGGACTTTGGTCCTAAAGATTGAAACCATTTGGCCCAAAATTTTATTGGCCAAGCAATTGGTCAAACCGCCATACGTCATTCCGCGTTGCTTTACGCCGAACAACGCGGCGGTTTTTGTAATCCCGCAATTCATAGATATCAGGGTCTAAAAATTCTACCCACCCATTTTTATAATAAATCGTAATCCCAGGGTTGCCAATAATAATTCGATCAATCTGTGCGCGCGCTTCATCGAAATCACCTGCGCCCGTATCATTGTTTGTATTTACCCCAGTGCCAGCGTCATTATTATCATCTGAGGTATCATCATCGCCACCACCGTTATCATCATTGCTGTCGTCATCGCTATCATCACTAGAGCCACTATTATCATCTTCAGTGCCATCATCGCCGCCACGGCCTCTTCCACGGCCACGCCCTCGGCCACCATCGTCATCATCATCGTCATCACCGCCTTTTAAGTATGCAGCCAAACGGTTGTCCTTAATAAGATATTTTTCCAAAGCTAAATCGCCGGGCCTCCCAACGCTTGGAAGCGAAAGCAGGGCCAGCGCAATTAGTCTAATTGTGTTCACCCTATACATCATCCCAAATCTCGTTTGGATTTTCAAAAAAATAAAATCATCACCATCTGATAATATAAGAATGCTCAGACCAAAATCACCCGACCTTGGTCTGAGCTTTTGTGCTAAGCGGCCAATTTCGCACCGAAATTTACCGCGTAAGGTCCATCTACCAATCCAAGTTTGCGCATGGTTGGCAAAAACCGATTGTGCCGCTCAACAAGGCCAAGTGCGGCCATACCCACGCAATATTTTGAGCATTTCTTGGTGGAGCGGCTTCCCATGCTCTGCAAGCTTTTATCCGCGAAGCCTCTACCGCGCTGGGATTTGGTTTCCACAATAAACCGCTCCGACCCCAGCTCCAACTTTTGCCCGGCAAAGCAAAACCGCAAATCCGTATCTATCGTCATGCGCTCGCCGCCCTGCTTGGCCACCAGCGTAATACGGCGATACTGGATATCTAGCGCACGCCGCAAATCATAGTTAAATGCCTTGCCATAATGGCCGCTGTATATCGTGCTCACAAAGTCTTTTGCCTCCAGTGTGAGCCCGCCCAAATTGGCCTCATCGTAAGGCATCCGGTGCTTTTCTGTCATGCCGCGCTGCCCCTTAACCTTTAGCTCCAAATAGCAAAGCTCGGCATCTACATACCGGCGCACCCGCACCTTAAAGCCTTTGCGAAGGCCTTGGTGGTGCTCGTAATAAGCGCTGTACTCCGAGGTATCAAAATACCGCGTATTATAGGTAAACGCGCGCCGCCGATCGATTTCCAACACTTCAAAATGCTTGGTAAGGTCCGGCATTACCGCCATCAGTGCCGCTTTATCGAGCACATATTTGTTATCAATCCGAGACAACATGGCCGCTTTTCCATTCAAGGCCTCTAGCGATATTGAAGAAAAACCGTCCTGAAACCATTTAGCTTGATCAGAAATAATTTGCATATTCATAACCGCCTCCTAACCGCGATAATAGATTTTAAGCCGCGCCAAATCATTGACATAATTCAGCTCCGAAATTTCAAAACTCAGCACATCCACCCCCAGCCGCGCTGAAAGCTCAGCTCGCATTTTTTCAACATCCGAAAGTGCATGGCCATCTATTTTATCGAGCGTTAGCCGCACTTTATTAATGGACTGCATGAAACGTGGGTGGTCGATCAAATACGTACCAGACAAGATAAAGAGATTTATCATAATCACCAAAATGATATCGGTTCCTAGCACCGAGCAAATCACTGCAATCGCGATAGACGCGAAAAAGTAAGCGATCTCGATTTTTCCGATTTGCTCAGAGCGCAGGCTGAAAAGCGCCAGAATGGCAAATAATCCAAAGCCTGCTGCAATGCTAAAATCCACGCTCGAAAGAATGGTCAAAACCGAAAACGCCGAAATATTAAATATCGAGGCTGTGGTTGCCATTTCTTTGTCGCGATAGCGGCGATAATAAAGCCCGAAAACCAACGTGGTTATCGCTGCAATATTGATCCCGAATCGGGCCAAAAGCTCCCAAACAGGTTGATTTATGTTCAAAAGATCCATGAGTGTCTGCTCCATTAAGTCCTAAGAAGTGCCGCCGTGGTAATTCTAGGATCAATATGAAGCAGGCTAGATAAAAAGAGATCGGCCCAAAGCCGTGTCGCTTTTCAAACTTTGGTCGGATGGAGGCCTCCAAAGGTCTTAAAGGCTTTGGCGCAAAACCATCTTTATTGCATTAAAACCCTTATAAGTAGGCATTAGTATTTTCTTTGAGGGCGCGCGCACCCTCTCAAATTAGTGCGTTTAAAAAAGGAAATCGGTGCTACTCAATGCCAAAATATCGACATTTTCCAGCATGATCTGCCCAACCATCGAGCCTGACGTAATAAGCACACCCTCATCAACAGCCGCAAATTGGAGCGCGGCAAAGCTCAGGCCGGCTATCTCGATCCGGTCTTGCCCAACCTCAAAGTCAGAGATCACATCATGGCCTCGGTCAGCCGCGATGAAAACAAAAGTGTCACTGCCCGCGCCGCCGGCCAGGGCATCATGGCCACCGCCGCCCTCAAGGCGATCATCACCGTCACCGCCATGCAAAACATCACGGCCCTTATTGCCAAAAAGCGCATCATCACCACGCCCGCCGATCAGGGTATCATAGCCCGAACCACCATATAGGCTATCATGCCCAGCACCGGAAATGACCATATCATCGCCCGATCCACCTTTCAGGATGCTCCCCTCTGAGCCGTCACCAACGGTGAGCTTGTCATCCCCTGCCCCGCCGCGCAGTTCGTTTTGGCCATAATTATCCACCAGCGTATCGTCGCCCGCGCCGCCGCCAATAAAGTCAGAGCCAGCGGTGCCGGTGAGGGTATCATTTCCGCCCCAGCCAAAAATCGCACCGTGGCCATAATAAGGCAGCATATCGAGGTGGGGGTCAAAAATATCGTCGCCCTCGCCACCAACAAATTTAAAGTTTTCGCTGTTCAGCGCTTTTTCCAGCGCGAGGCCTAGGTCAAATTGCCAGCTCGGGGTGTCATCCACACCATACGAAAGATACGTTGCCGTAAGGGTGATAGGCTCAGGCAGGTCTATCTGGCCATATTCAACCATGCTATCGCCTTCCAGCCGCATAAAGCTCACTTCACTCACCGTAACCATCGTGTGCGCGCCGAGCTTTGGGTCGGTAATTTCTGCCAGTTGCGCGCTAATGTTGATGGACTGCGTGCTATAGCGCAGGCTTTCAAGGCTGACAAACGCACGCCCGTCAAAGCCGATAGCGGTGCCCAAATAGTTGAGGCTCGTGGTCAAAAACACATTGGGTGCTAAGGGTGTGCCAATGGCGGAATTGGTGTAAAATCCATCATCCGAGGCGGAAATCAAAATACGTGCCATGCGCCAACTCCTGAAAGTGAAACTAAACTGTGAACCCAATTTGCCAAAATCTTTGCTAAAAATCTACACAAAATGCAGCCAATGGTTAATGGACAAGGCATATCAAATTGTTGATAAATAAGCATAAAATTTGATGTAAACCAGATCTATAGGCGCGCGGCACAATCGCATCTGGAATTACGGAGAAATAGGGGTTAGATAACGTAGCGAAATCCTGATTCCGAGGGCAGACATGGCTAAGATTACTTATATTGAGCATAATGGCACCGAACATGTGGTGGAGGTCGACCCCGGCCTGACCATCATGGAAGGCGCGCGCGATAATGATATCCCCGGCATTGAGGCCGATTGCGGCGGGGCCTGTGCCTGCTCCACCTGCCACGTGTATGTGGTGGATGAATGGGTGGAAAAGTTGCCTGCCAAAGACGATATGGAATCCGACATGTTGGATTTTGCCTTTGAGCCAGACCCACGCACCTCGCGGCTAACCTGCCAAGTAAAGGTGACCGCCGAGATGGACGGGCTGACGGTGCGGATGCCGAGCAAGCAAATATAGGCTCACGTAAACCTCACGCTGGCAACACGCGGCTTTGCGCGCCGCGTGAGGACACGTGAGCAGATCCTCTGGTAGCGATAGCTGTGCGCGATTGTCGCACGCTAACCGGAGGA
>JAJRRX010000012.1 GCA_024279075.1 Alphaproteobacteria bacterium
AGAGGCCCCAAAGGGCAAGAAGAAAAGCAACTTCTCTGAGGCGATTCCCAGCAAGAAGCGGCCAAAAAAGCCAGCCGACAAGAATAAAGGCAAGCGCAGGAAGCCTAACTTCAAAAACAAAGACTAGCGGCAATGTTGGGGCGGGTTATTAGCAAAGCCACCCCCGATAATTCTCTTTAGCCTTATGTTTTATAACCCAATTTTGGCGTATCCTCGTGACTACTAACCTAGGGTCTGTTGAGATTCACTTTGAATTGAGGAGGGCTGCGCAGGCGTAGATGATGGCTTCGAAGCTGGAATCTGTTTTGTCAGAGCGCATGGCTATTCTTCGGAAGTCTTTGAGATTACAGAAGAAGTTTTCGATGAGGTGCCGCCAACCATACATCACCTCGCCGATCTCCAGCGGCACCGATCGCCGCGCGCTCTGAGCGACGCACACGGTGGCATTGCGCGCGTTTACGGCCTCGATTATCCAGTTTGCATCGAAGGCCTTGTCGGCCAGCAAGGCCCCAAAATCGACCCCTTCAATTAGCGGTGCCACGCCGACCGTATCAAAGCGATTTCCGGGCAAAAGCTGAAAGCACACAAGGTTGCCGAAAGCCGGCGGAAGGTCTCGCCACGGCGCCCCCGTTCGTGCAATCCAAAACACCGCTTCAAGAAACAACCGGGGATCGCTCCCCGTGCGCCCCGGGTCTTGCTTGCGCCCAAGAGACTACGGCTCCATTTTCTCCCACTGATAATCTGTTATCACAAAACGACGTTTGTCCATCCTGACCTCCTCTTTCAGGCCAATGAATCACAAATTACACCATGTGGGAATCCTGTATCTCTACAGACCCTAGGTTAGCAGACATGATAAATCGCTAATATTCCCGTAGTTTCATTTGCTTTAGCTTACGTGAAAGCTACGCGTTGTCGCTCACGTTCCCCGTGGCTTAACTCGCCGTGTGGGCAGGGCTTCGGCTGGGTCTTCTGGCCATGGGTGGCGCGGGTAGCGGCCGCGCATATCTTTGCGCACATCCACGTAAGAGGTGGCCCAAAACCTAGGCAAATCAGCGGTGGTTTGCACAGTGCGGCGGGCAGGCGAGAGCAGCTCAATCAGCAACGGCAGTCGGTCCGGCCCTACCGTCGGGTGCGTGGTCAGGCCAAACATTTCTTGCAAACGCACCGAGATCATCGGCGGCTCTACGCTGTAATCCACCGGCAAAGTGGTGCCGGTGGGGGCCTTGATGCTGGCGGGCGCGAGCCTATCAAGCGCCTGCTCCCCCGCCCAACCCAGCCGGGCTTTCAGGGGGGCCACAAGGTCCAGCTTGCCAAGATCATTCCGGTTGCGACAGCGGCCCAAATAAGGCGCAAGCCAGCTTTCCAACTCGGCCAAAAGCGCTGTATCATCCATCGTCGGCAGGGCCTCGCCGCGCGCCCGTAGCCACTCCACCCGCGCCCGCAGCAGGCGCGCAGGCGCGGCCCAGTTCAGGCAGTCCAGCCCCATATCGCGGATACCATCGGTGATCGCCGCCGCCACGGCCTCCTCGGGTGGGTCCTGCCAGCGGTGGTCTTCCAGCGCAATCGCGCCAAGCCGAAGCTGCTGGCGCGCCACCACCATACGCTCGCGCTTGGACCATTCGCACAGCGGAACCTCAACGAGCTGCGCCCCATACCATTGCCGTAAGTCAGCTTCGCGCAAAGGCGTTGCCAGCCGGATTTTCGCCTCGCGAATGTCGCCATCAAGGTCCGCCGCCACGATCAACGGCGCGGCCAACGGGTCGCCCTCTGGCATTATCGCGCCCTTGCCGCCGCTAAGCAGGTAACGCCCCTTGCCACCCGCCCGCAGCTTGCCGATGCGGTCAGGAAAGGCCAGCGCCAGCAGCGCGCCTATATCGGCCTCGGCCCGCACAGGTTGTTCAAAGCGCTTGGCCTCACGGCGGATGGCTTTAAGGGCGGTTGCGTCCGCGCGGAAGGGGTGGCGATCGCGGAATTTTCGCTCATTCTCAAGGGCTTCTATGCGCAGCGCAATGTCTGCGGGCGCGCCACTTAGCGGATCCCGGGCTTCAAGCAAGGCCGCAAGCAGCGCCGCCCGTTTGCCACCCGCTTTCAGCAGCATTTGCCCAA
>JAJRRX010000294.1 GCA_024279075.1 Alphaproteobacteria bacterium
CGGCCGAGATATCAAAATCAAAAGACAGGGGTTTACGCGCCATAAAATTTCCTTTTAGCCCTTTTGCAACTGCGGCACAGAGCATAGACAAGTTATGAGAAAACCCAAGCCCTAAATTGGAGAGACCATGACTTATGAAGATCGGATGCACCAAAAGCTCACCAAAGCCTTTGCCCCCGAGCACTTGGAGATCATCGATGAGAGCGAGGCGCATAGGGGCCATGGCGGCTATAAAGAGGGCGGGGAAACCCACTTCAAGATCATCCTTAAAGCCACAGCTTTTAATGGCATGAGCCGCGTGGCCCAGCAGCGCGCGGTTATGGCTGCGGTAAAAGCCGAGCTAAACGAGCGGGTGCATGCGCTGGCGCTGGAGGTTTCAGGCACCTAGCTTTTATCAGCAGGGCCAAGCGTGGGGGCGCTGGATACGTCCGTTGGTTCATCAAAGGGTGAAAATATCCGCGTGGGCTCCTCGCCATTGCCAACACTGGTTTCGGCCATCACCTGCGGGCTGGGCATGGGCTCGGGGAAGGGCGCTGGCGCGGGGGTGGGCGCGGCCTGGATGATGGTTTCAGACTTGCGCTCGCGCAGCTTTTCCAGCTTTTGGTCCAGCGGCATGGCCTCTAGGGTGATTTCACGGCGAAACACCATATAACGGCAATTCACCAGCGTTTCCTTGCCCATCAAGCCGGATTTCTCCTCAACGGGGAAGCTCTCCTGCCCCGAAAACGCCCAGCCCTCCTTGGCCTCGGCGTTCATCAGTTCAGTCAGCGCATGGCCCATGCGCTCGGGCAACAGCTTGCGCCCCTTAGCTTTTTTGCTGGGGGCAGGGACGGGGAGAAGCTTATATTCAAACATAAATGGCCTTTGGGTAAATGCGATTCTGAGCATCATAGGGCAAAGACAGGGGCAGGTTCAATCGCTTAGGGCTTTGAGGATGTCGTCGCGCAGGGTGGTAGCCTTGGTGTGGTCGGGGGCCATGTGGATGGGGTCGAAAATGGTGAGGGTAGGCACAACATGGGCCAATGCCGATTGTAGCAGCTTACGTCCATCATCGCAGAGTTTTTGCTCGAAACGGAAAAAATCCAAAATAGCGAGGTTAATGCTTATTCTCGCCCACTGTATTTGATGCATGTCTATTGTGAAAACTAACTGGGCATTTTTGTATTCTCTTTCAGCATTTTGGAGATGCGTTTCACATTCTTCTCCCCAGGCAGAGATCGCTAAATCTTTAAATGCGTTAGCGAGGTTGGTGGTAGTCATGGCCCATGCTAACGGCGTTGTTTCCTTAGTGCGAACAGTCAAAGATTCTCGAAATGCTGCGATAGCTTGATAGATACACGCGGCACCCCTCCTCTCACCCATATGTTGTGCTTGATTGCAAAGAGCATTTCCGAGATTGTTTAGGGTTAAGGCGTAGTCCTCGGGGTGTTGCGCTTTAGTTCTTATTGTTAAGGCTTCATGACAAGCGGAGACCGCATTTTGAAGGAGAGCTTTTTTCGAATTTGCGAGTGGATATCCAGCTTGCTTTCGATATGCGGAGGCAATGTTATTTTTGATTGTTGCCCAAGTCTCAGGGTGTTTTTCAACAGTCATTATCTGAAGAGCATCTACATAGTGGTCTAAGGCCTGTTGAAGCAACCGATATCCTTGTTCTTCTTGGCTTCGCCCAGCTTGAACGCACAGGGTGTTGGCTAGATTCATCAATATCGTTGCCCAGTATTCCGGAGCGTCTTCTTTTGTAAAAACAGTCAGTGCATTTTGATATGCCGAGGTTGACTTGGTGAGTAGCTCGATAGCTTCAATACCAAGCGCTCCATCCGCAAAGTTGGCTAACGCGATGGCTAAATCATTATTGAGTTCTGCCCAGAGTTCGAGGGCGTCTTCGTGAGTCAGCATTGATAGGGCATCTTCTTGCAATGATATTGCATAGCGCAATGCGGACGGATCATAGCGGATGCCATAGTTAAATAAAATTGGGAAAAACTCACTTCTTTTTTTGCTTGGCGTAATTTGATCAACACTTCCAAAGCTATCAGCGGCGGCCGAAAGTATGGTGAAGGCTTGCTCGGGCCTGCCCCGCATGAGCGCGTTGCGGGCGCGAATCTCTTTGCTGTGGGCGGCGATTTCGGTTTCCACCTCGTCCACACGGGAAAGCAGGTTTTCGACCTCCTCAAAATCCAGCCGGTCAGCGGCCTCTGCGGCAGCGGCCTTCAGGTTGCCCAGCCCTTTGGTGCGCTCATCTATCGCCTCGATTGCGGCGCGGTAGGTGCGATAAGCTTCGGCGCGGGCATTTAGCTCTGCCCGAAGCTGCTCCGCGCTCATGTCATAAGCACGGGGTATCTCAAAACGTGTAGCGAGGGCTTCTAGCTGGTCTTTGGTGAGCGTCTTCAGGTTTTCCAGAGCTTTGGATAGCTTGCCCACCTGTTGCTGAAGCTCAATCAAATTCCGTTCTGATTTTTGATCTTGCTTTGCGGCTTTCTCCTTCAGCCCTGCGATGGTCTCAGCCGAAACATTGAGGGTTTCGCAAATCGGCCCCAACGTTTTGGCTTGCGGCCTAGGTGTTTGGCCGTTTTCCAACTCAACAATGCGCCGAACTTTTGTTTCATCTTCAAATGATTCGATTGCGAGGTCGAGCTGGGTCATGCCCGCTTTGACCCGAAGGTCATGAATGAGCGATCCGATCAATTCTCCAAAGGTTTTGTCCATAACCGCACTTTTCCGCATGTGAGTCCGCGTGTTTCCGCAATGTGCGAAAAACCAAACCCTCTAAATTTGAATTGCTAGCGCGTTGTAACTAAGTCGGGCCCGACGCTCAACTTAAAAGGAAATGAAATGTTTGAGTGTCTTGTGAAGATGAAGAGCCGTATCCCGCATCGCTGGATTTATAGAATGATTGCGGGGGTCTATTTTGCCGCCGCGATGGGGCTGGATAAGGGGGTGGTGAGCTGGATGCTCGCGGGGCTGTATCTGCTGCTGTAGGGTGGGTTTTAACCCACCAAGGTGCGTGGGAGACCACGCACCTACGCCTAACCCAGCTTTTTGCGCACGATTTCGTTGACCACTTTCGGGTTGGCTTTGCCGCCTGTGGCTTTCATGATCTGGCCCACAAACCAGCCCGCGAGCTTGGGATTGGCTTTGGCTTTTTCGACCTGCGCGGGATTGGCGGCCATGATCTCGTCCATCGCCTTTTCAATCGGGCCGGTATCCGTGACTTGCTTCATGCCCCGCGCTTCGACGATTTCGGCGGGGGTGCCGCCGTCCGTCCACACAATCTCGAACAGCTCTTTGGCGATTTTACCGTTAATATCGCCCTTGGCGATCAGGTCGATGATGCCGCCGAGCTGGTCGGCGGAAATGGGGGAGGTCTCGACCGTGTGGTCCTCTTTATTGAGGCGGCCGAACAGCTCGTTAATTACCCAGTTCGCGGCTTGCTTGCCATCGCGGCCCTTGGCCACGGCCTCGAAATACTCGGCGTTGGCAACGTCCGCCGTCAGCACGCCTGCGTCATATTCTGTCATCCCGAAATCAGCCACAAAGCGGGCCTTTTTGGCGTCGGGCAGCTCTGGTAGGTTGGCGGCGATTTCATCGACCCATGCCTGCTCGATTTCTAGCGGAAGGAGGTCAGGGCAGGGGAAATAGCGGTAGTCGTGGGCTTCTTCTTTGCTGCGCATCGGGCGCGTTTCGCCCTTCACATTGTCATAAAGGCGGGTTTCTTGGTCAATGCTGCCGCCGTCTTCCAGAATGGCGATCTGACGGCGGGCTTCAACATCAATCGCTTGCTGAATAAATCGCATCGAGTTCATGTTTTTGATCTCGCAACGGGTGCCGAGGTGCTTGAAATCGCCGCTTTCACGGAAGCGCTCATAGTCGCCCACGCGGCAGACGGATACGTTCACATCGGCCCGCATTGAGCCTTCCTGCATGTTGCCATCACAGGTGCCAAGGTAGCGCACAATCTGGCGGATTTTGCGGACATATTCGGCGGCTTCTTCCGGCCCGCGAATGTCAGGAAAGCTCACAATTTCCATTAGGCCAACGCCGGTGCGGTTGAGGTCCACAAAGCTCATTTCAGGGTCCATATCATGCACCGATTTACCGGCATCCTGCTCGATATGAATGCGCTCGACGCGGACCTTGCGGGCCACGCCCGGCTCCATGTCCACAAGGATC
>JAJRRX010000295.1 GCA_024279075.1 Alphaproteobacteria bacterium
AACGCCCGCATTCAGCACTCGGAAACCTCACACCCATGGAATTTGCAGAGAAGAAAACAATGGACAAACTGGCCGCATAACGCCATCAATTTAACCCCAAGGACTCTACATCAGGCTGGAGGATACTTGGGGCGCAGGTCATGAGTATAGTGAAAACCTGTCAGAAAGCGCACAGCGCATTTTTGATACGCTTGAAAAAGAGCGCCTTTCTTAACCCCGCCCTATGCGCCTTAAGGTCATCTATTGATCCTGCCTGAATTTCCGATAAGCTCGCGCCCATGTCTTTATGGATCACCCTTACTATCGTAGTCGTCGGCATTTCCGGCATCGTCGCTTTGGTGCATTTCACCGGTGGCTCTGCCCATGCGCGGTTGGAAAGCAAAGCAGAGGTGCTTGCGATGTGGAACACCGAATTTCCAGACCACCCTGCGATGGGCGCGCTCTTGGAGCCGTCGGGCTTTGCGGCGTTGATCGAACTAGAGCAAAACCGCACCGGCTTACTCTGGGCCATGGGGAGCGGTGTGGCAGGCCGTGTGCTTGAAACAGGCGAAATCTCGCAAATTGGCACCGCGCTGCGAGTGAGCCTGCCTGATATCACCGCGCCCAATATAGACATTGAAATCGAAGATAAAATGGTCCGCCGTATTTGGGCTGAAACCCTTAAAACTGTGCTTGAGGAAAGGGCCTGATATGAGCTTCCCCGATGTTGTCATGCTCTCCATCCCGCTATTTGTTGGCTTGATGATTGCCGAAATTGCGTGGATCAAGCTTAAGGGAAAAAGCGGCGCTTACGAAACACGAGACACAGCAACCTCGCTTTTGATGGGGGCAGGGAATGTGGTGGCAGGCATCGCGCTGGGCTTCGTCGCCTACGGGTTTTTCACGTTTCTGTGGCAGTTTCGCCTAATTGATCTTGGTACTTCCATCGCCATCATCGCGCTTTGCTTTGTGCTGGATGATCTGCGCTATTACTGGGTGCACCGCTTTGGCCACCGCGTGCGCTGGGTTTGGGCCAGCCATGTGAACCACCATTCCAGCCAGCATTACAACCTCTCCACCGCCCTGCGCCAAACATGGACCGCTACCTTCACCCTGATGATGGTGCTCCGCGCGCCGCTGATTCTTCTGGGCTTCAGCCCTGAAATGGTGTTGTTTGTTGGCGGCATCAACCTTGTTTACCAGTTCTGGATCCATACCGAGGCCATCGGCAAAATGCCCCGCTGGTTTGAGGCCATTATGAACACTCCGAGCCACCACCGCGTGCATCATGGCCGCAATCCAAAATACCTTGATACCAACTATGCTGGTGTTTTCATCATCTGGGACAGGATGTTTGGCACCTTTCAGGCGGAAGAGGAAACGCCGGATTATGGCCTCGTGCAAAACCTCGGCACTTTCAACCCGCTGCGGGTGGCGTTTCATGAGTGGGTCAACATGCTGCGGGATATTTTTGCGCCAAACCTGACGCTGAAGCAGCGGCTAGCTTACGCGCTCCAACCGCCGGGCTGGAGCCATGATGGGTCGCGCAAAACCAGTGATCAAATCAAGGCCGATCATGCGCCTTGATCAAGCCATGGTGGCGGCGGGCTTAACCGATAGCCGCGCCCGCGCGCAAGAACTGGTCAAAGCTGGTGTGGTGCGCGTGGCCGGAATGCCCGCCAAAAAGCCTTCGCAAAAAGTAGGAGATGAGGCCCTGAGCCTCACGCAAAACCCTAACCCTTATGTCTCTCGTGCGGCGCTCAAATTGGCCCATGCGCTCACCGTTTTTCAGCTATCGCCCAAGGGGGCCGTGGCGCTGGATGTCGGAGCCTCAACGGGGGGGTTTACGCAGGTATTGCTCAAAGCAGGCGCGGCAATAGTTTACGCGCTAGATGTCGGGCATGGGCAGCTCCATCCAAAATTGGTGGATGACCCGCGGGTGGTGAATCTGGAAGGGATTAATGCAAAAGCAATTCCCGATCGGGCGGTGCCTGTGGTGGATTTCATTGTCACCGATGTGTCGTTCATTTCGCTCACCAAAGCGCTGCCAATGGCGCTTGGCTTAGGCAAACAGGGTGCTATTTTCATTGGCCTGATCAAACCACAATTTGAGGTCGGCCGCGCCAATATCGGCAAAAGCGGCATCGTGAAAGATGAGGCTGCCAAGGCACAGGCACGGGCCGATGTGAGGGCCTTTCTAGAGGCCGAGGGCTGGGCCATCACCCATGAGACCGAAAGCCCAATATTAGGCCAGCACGGCAACCAAGAGTTCCTGATCGCCGCTGTAAAGCGTTAAGCCGAAGCGCTGGCACTGGCTTTTTCCAAGGCCCGCTTCATAGCAGGGCGAGACCGTAGCCGCTTAAGGTAATCGCCAACTTTGCCCTTGGGCAGCGTAAATTTTTGCCCCAGCGCCCAGCCCGCGCAATGGCTGATCAGCAGGTCTGGCACGGTAATTTCATCGCCCATCACAAATTCATTATCCCCCAAGCGCGCTTCCAGCGTCGCCATCGCGCGGGCAAAATCCCACTCGGCAGAGGCGCGGATATCAGGCACGCGCATTTCTTCGGGATAATAAAACGTGTGTTTAGTGGCAACCCAGAGCACCGCGTCCATTTCCTCATTGGCAAAATGCACAAAGCTGTCCTGAATCGCGCGCTCTACGGTGCCACAAGGGGCTGTCATCGCACCGTGTTTATCGGCCAAATATTGCATAATGGCCACCGAATCAAAAATCGCAGTGCCATTGTCTATCAGCGCTGGCACTTTGCCCGATGGGTTAACCTTTTGCGCCGCTTCGCTGCGCGGGGTGGCTTCAAGGATTTCGTAATCCTGCCCCAACTCTTCCAACATCCAGAATACCCGCATAGCGCGGGAGCGAACAGTGCCGATGACTTGATACATGGTTTTCTCCTATCGTGGGTGCATCATGGCAATGCGAATGAAGGCGCGCTCGGTCATCGCCATGGCAGGGTAAGGTTTGCTTGAGCGCAGGTTCAGGTCGGTTTCCATCAGCACCCCAAGTGCGGCTTCCAGCCGAGGCAGGCCCCAGTTGCGCACTTGGCGGGCCATTTGGTCTCGGCGCGGGCCAAAAACCGGTGGGCGCAGGCGGGTCAGGGCTTGGTCCACCCCCTGCCCACTGGCCGCCGCCGCATGAAGCTGGCGAAAATGGCGGGTGGCGGTGATGGTGAGGGTGGTCGGATTGGTGCCTTGCGAGGCCAGCCGCGCCATATGGGGGCCGATCTCGGCAGAGCGGCCTTCGGCAATGTTGCGAACAAGTGCATCTAGGCCCGCTTCATAGGAGGCGGGTATACAATTAAGCAGGTCTTCTGGTGTGGCGGGTGCAGGGTCATTCAGCTTATAAAGCGACAGCTTTTCAAGAGTTTGGGCAAAATCGCCCGGGTCCAGCTCTTGCGCCAGCGTCTGGATATCGCGCATGGTATCCGGCGGGATGTTTTGCAGGCCTTTGTTGGCGAGTTGGCGCTCTATTTCCTCACGGGTTGGCGGGTCGGTATAAATGCCGATGGCCACACTGCTGCGCCCGCCTTCAATCAGCTTGCGCAGGCTGGAGCGGGCATTAAGCTGGCCAGCGGTGATCACAATCACCGCATCGCCCGTTTGCCAATCCTCCAGCGCCGCTTTTACGGCTTTGGTGGTGGTATCGGTGGCGGCTTCCACATGCACCACACGCAGACCAGGAAAAAACCCAACCGCCTTGGTGGCATCGCCCAGCGCCGCTGGGTCTTTGCGAAGAATGGCTGCATCTAACCTAGTAAGGCGCATTTCCTCATCGGCATTGGGGCCAGTCAGCACGTCAATAAGCGCCTTGCGTTTAAGGGAAATCCGCATGGCATCGGGGCCAAAAAGCAGGATCGCAGCCTTGGCCTTATCCGGCTTTTCAAAAAACCGAACCGCATCGCGAGCGTTGAGCTTCATAGCCCAAGGCTCTCGGCGCTGGAGGCAATGCGGGTGGCGATTTGGTCTGCCAGCGAAACCGCCAACCGCCGTTTGGCGTCGCGCTCTGAAATGAAGGTCGCATAGGCGTTGGCGGTGGCGCTATAGGCAGTGAAGGCCCGCAGGTTATCTTGCAGCACCACCTCACCACGCTCGATATGGATTAGGCTAAAGCTGGCGAGGCCCGTGAGGTTATAGCGCGTGATGGCGTTATCTTGCGTGATAGCAAGGCCCTTAGAGTCGACATTCAGCGCGATATCAAGCTGGAAAACAGGAGAAACGGCACGGCCGAGGCGGTTTTCAAGTTGCTCGTAAAATTCAAAACTTAAGCGGTCATCCACCAGCCCGAGAGCGATTTTACCGTTAAGGGCTTCGGCGGCGGAGCCACGACCATAAATCGGCGTAAACCCGCAGGCCGCGAGGGCCAGCGGGGCAAATAAAATAGCGCGACGACTAAATGACGACATTCACAATCCTACCCGGCACAACGATCAGCTTTTTCGGGGTGGCCCCATCCAATGCTCTAACCACAGCATCAT
This sequence comes from Alphaproteobacteria bacterium, assembly GCA_024279075.1. GTDB lineage: Bacteria > Pseudomonadota > Alphaproteobacteria > Rhodobacterales > Rhodobacteraceae > UBA3077. The sequence goes on from JAJRRX010000295.1 coordinate 4,470, forward strand.
GGCTGAGCGCCAGTTTTTCAACCTCTTGTTTGGAGGCATCCTTGCTTACGCTAATTTCCGCCCGCCGTTTACCGTTGATCTGGATCGGCATGGTGATGGTATCTTCTACCAGCATCGCGGGGTCAGCCTCGGGGAAGCTAGCTTGCACGGCCATGCCCTCGCCGCCCAGCAGCTCCCATATTTCCTCGGCAATATGGGGCGTGATCGGCTGCATGAGCAGGGCCATAGCGCGCATCGCGGCTTTGCGGTCGCCCTTGGATTTGGCAATGGCAGCCGTGAACTGGTAAAGATGGGCGATAGATTTGTTGAAGGCAAAGCCCTCAAAGCCCTCGGTCACATCGGCAATGGCGCGGTGGGTGGCTTTGGTGAGCGCGATGTCCTCGCCCTCACGGTTTTCCCCCGCAATCTCGACCGCCATCCGCCAAACGCGCTGCATATGCTTCCAAGAGGCCTCGGCACCAGAGGTTGTCCACTCCACGTCGCGCTCGGGGGGGCTGTCGGAGAGCACAAACCAGCGCGAAGTATCGGCCCCGAATTGCTCGATTTGCTCGATGGGATCAATGACATTGAGCTTGGATTTGGACATTTTGATCGACGGGCCAACGGTGACCTGCGCGCCCGTTTCCCGCAGCTTATAGCCCTCACCGTCAGCCACCAGCTCATCAGGCGCATGCCACACATCGCGGCCTTTTTCATCCTTGGTCGAATAGGTTTCGTGGCACACCATGCCTTGGTTAAACAGCGCGTTAAACGGCTCGATGCAACGCGCGGGCAGGTGGCCGGTTTTGACCATGGCGCGGGCGAAGAAGCGGGAGTAGAGCAGGTGCAAAATGGCATGCTCGACCCCGCCGATATATTGGTCAACGTTCATCCAGTAATCGGCATCGGCCATATTGGTGGGGGTGTCGGCATTGGAGGAGGTGAAGCGGGCATAATACCATGAGCTATCGACAAACGTATCCATGGTATCGGTCTCGCGCTTTGCTGGCTTGCCGCAGCTTGGGCAGGGGGTGTTGCGCCATGTCGGGTGGCGGTCCAGCGGGTTGCCGGGCTTATCAAAATTGATGTCCTCGGGCAGCTCGATGGGCAGGTTTTCTTTCTTTTCAGGCACCACACCGCAGCTTTCGCAATGCACAACAGGGATAGGGCAGCCCCAATAGCGCTGCCGTGAAATGCCCCAATCGCGCAGGCGAAACACGGTTTTGCCCTCGCCCATTTTGGCGGCTTCGATGCGCTTTATGGCCTCGGCCTTGCCGGCCTCGATATCCATGCCATTCAGGAAATCGGAATTTATCAGCGTGCCCGCTTCGGTAAACGCTTCATTCTCCACGCTGAAATCCGCGCCATCGGGCGAGACAACGGCGGTGACATCCAGCCCATACTTGCGCGCAAAATCGAGGTCGCGCTGGTCGTGTGCCGGGCAGCCAAAAATCGCGCCCGTGCCGTAATCCATCAGGATGAAGTTTGCTATATAGACGG
>JAJRRX010000013.1 GCA_024279075.1 Alphaproteobacteria bacterium
AAGATTGGCAGTGAGCTGATCAAGATGCGCCCCAAGCTCGGCATAAACCCGATCTTCAAAATAGTGGCTGAATTGAGTGGAAAGGACAAAGCTGATGGTGCCAAGCGCCACCCCGATGGACAAACAAGCCAGCAACACCAGCCGCGTAGCCAGCGAGTGCAGCCTCATGCGGGGTCGTCCGCATCGATCAAGTAGCCAAAGCCGCGCCGGGTTTCAATGACCTTGGCTTTGAGCTTGCGCCGCAAGCGGCCAACCAGAACCTCGATGGCGTTGCTGTCTGGCTCCTGATCTTGATAATAAATATTGGTGGCCAGCTCTTCTTGAGACACCACGCGCCCACGATTATGCAGTAAATAATTGAGCAAACGAAACTCCAGCGGGGTCACTTTTATTTGGGCGCCGTTAACGCTGACTTTCATTTGGCGCGTGTCCAAAATCAGCCCTTGAGCCTCCATCTGCGGTGTGCGCTCTGCTCCGGAGCGCCGCACCAAAGCGCGTAGGCGGGCGATCAGCTCTTCCATATGAAAAGGCTTGACCAGATAATCATCCGCGCCCGCGTCAATGCCATCCACCCGCTCTGACCAACTGCCTTTGGCCGTGAGCAAGATCACCGGCATGTTCACTTTTTCTTGCCGCCAATTTCGCAACACGCTTAACCCGTCCAGTTGTGGCAGGCCGATATCGAGCACAGCCGCAGCATAGTCTTCAGTGCCGCCCTGAAACCAGGCGGTGTCGCCATCGGTGACCACTTCGGGCACGAATCCGGCCTCTTGCAAGGCGACTTTGATGGATTCGGCGATGAGGGCCTCGTCTTCAACTACTAGAATTCTCATTAACAGCCTACAATTTGTTGAATAATGCCCGTTTGCGCGGAAATTGTTACTGTTTCCAGCCGCCCAGAATTTGAAATCGCTCTAAAGCGATAGCGCGGGTTGCGTCGGCGGTCAAGAAATTCGACCCCAATGACTTTGCCGTCATAATCGGATTTAAACTGCCCCCAGACCTGATCTAGAGGTTTGGCATAGCCTGCATTTACGGCCTCTTGTGCCCGCACCATGTCAGAGCGAGAAATGCTGATGGTGTTATCACCGTGCGCCCGCGGGAGGTTGCAGGTATCGCGGGCTTGGTCATCCTCTTCGCGCTCAACGGCGGTTTCACCATCATCTTCGTGGTTATCATCGTCATTATCACCATCGTCATCTGATCCGCTCGACGGAGATGGAGAGGAAGGCTTAGGTGCGGACGGGCTGCTAGAATCGCCATCTTCACCGGCGCGCGCGGCGCCTAAAAACAGAATTTCGGGCACGATATAAGCCATAACAACAGCCCCGGCCAAGCGGCGCATTGCCTCGCGCCGGCTTGGCTGTTTTACCTCAGCTGTATCTGTTATCCGATCCATATCATCCATCTTGAGGCGCCGATAATTCGATTGGTTGGGCGGCAAGGCCCGTATTAGTTTGTAACTTTCTTAACAGGCCATTTTTGCCAAAGTCCAAAAAGCAGCGCTGCACATCCGTTTCGATTTGCTCCCGCGCTTGCTCCGGAAAGGCCGCCAATAATATCTCTATCGCTTCCGCCACCGATGTCGGTTCGCTCAGAATCTGCCAGATCAGCGCTGCGCCCTCATTTAGGTAATGTATACTCTGCCCATTGCGCCCTGTCAAAAATCGCTGCCCATCGGTGGAAACAACCTGAACGCCATCCGCTTGCTCAAACTGCCCGAAATTGACCTCTGTATATTGGTCAAACAGCTTTGGCCCGTCGGCGGCTTCATTGGCCAGTTTTGCCTTGGGGTAATACTGCGGCGAAGGGCTTTCCCACTCTGCAAATTGCGCTTTAAGCACCTCAATCGCTGGCTCAGCATGATCGTAACGCAGCAGATAAAGCGGCAGGTTGGAGGCCACAAATTCCAGCATCGCCAGAATATCCCCTGCATTGCCCGCTCGCGAAAAGTTTTGATAAATCAGTGTTTTGAGGGCCTTTGCCTTACTGATTTCAACCATCTCAGCGGTCGCACCGTCTACTCGCTCCAAAAACACAACCCCGCCAAGTGGCAAGGCCTCTCCGTATTGGGCATTTTCGGTTTTTAGCGGTTGCACATAGGTATATTGCTTGTTGGACAAAAGCGGCCGGCGAGCCATAAAGGCTTTGGCTGTTTCGCCAATTTGCGCCGGCAGGGGCAAGCGTAAACGCGGAGATACCCCGCTGGAAATCCCGCGGATAATACCGTCATCCTCCACCGAAATCGGCAAAAAATCATCGGTAAACATGCGAATACCAGCGGCAGCCATCGCCACACTAAGAGTGCTTTTACCGGCTTTGCGCGTGGCAGGAAAAACCACCAGCCGCCCGCCAAAATCCGCAGCAGCCCCGTGGATACACAAAAGGGACGGGTCTTCGCGCAGCCGTTGCCACGCCAGCTCGGCCACAATGGCGCAAATGCCATTAAGGGCATCGCGGTAGCTATCTTTGCTCTCGATATAGGGGGAGGTGAAATAATAGCGCCCGTTATCCTTACACTCGATTTTGGCAAAAACCTCGCGCGTGGTTTCAGGCACCACTTTATAGGGCCAATGGCTAAATATATACGGCAGGGACTCTACAAAAACCGAATCGACCTTTAATTCGATTCCGGCCTCTATGCCCTCCAGCAATAAATATCCTTGCTTCATATCCGCACCATTTGCCCTGACTATATGTACGCCCCTATCATATTTGAAAGGGGCGCGCACCTATTTTGCAAAACTTGGCTCTCCCAAGTGAGGGGTTTAGAAGCCGTTATCAACCAAGCACTGCAAGTATACAGGGTCATTCAGGTTTTCTGCGCCGCAGGTTGCGGTTACCACGGCTGGGTCAGTGGCAGTGCCACCAGCAGTGCCGCCGTTGCCATTGCTTGGGCCGCTGTTGTTGTTACCGCCGCTATTACCACCACCGCTGCTATTGCCGCCACCGCTGGCACCACTGCCGGCTTGGGCCATCGAAAGGGTGGTGAGGGCAGGAACGGAGTAACCGGCCGCCGCGAGCAGGCCAATGCGGCCCAGAAGTTTGCGGCGGGAAAGGGGAGTTGATTTAGTCATGTTTTAAGTCCTTTTATATCTGCAAGCCGCGAATCGCCGCTCGTTTGTAGGTTTGTTATAGCGCTTCTCGTAGCACAGAAGCCTTACAAGCGTGGTCAGCCACCTGTCAGAAAAGATCTTGCGCGTTAAATTCCCTTATTTTGGGGGGTTTTTTGCGCTTTAGTTTGGCCTTTGCGGCGCGGTTATGCCGTGGTTTTGCCGCGGAAAGCGTGGAGAAATCAGGCGCGTGGTAAACCTGCCCAATAGCCAATTCGCGCTTTAAGCGCTGCCCACGTAGGCAAATCTCGCTTGTTTCCGCACGCTCTTGCATAAGCCGTTCCTTACCTGCGTTACATATGTCAGCACATATGTAACGCAGGCGGGCTTAAGAAATTATCAATCGCACCTATCGGATATTTTCGGAATCCAAAGTGTAATAGGCGCGCACACAGGCTAGCCCTGTGGGCAGGCTTTCATATTCCCGCGTGGCAATGCGCTTACCGATTTCACCATCTGATATCCCCGAAACCAAGCCTGCCAATAGCCCCGCATTCTGGTCCTGCGCGCTAAGTTCTCCGGAAAGCTTGGCCTCAAACGCTTGGCACGGCCCGCCTTTGCTCTCGATGATTTGGGGGTAAAAGTAAGCGCCGATCACGAACACCACAAGTGCAATAAAATATTTCATGTCTAGCCCAGCCAGCCTTTCGCTTCATTTTCTACAATGCCCATCAGAGCCTCCATATGGTCGCTCCGATCATTCAGGCACGGGATATAGGTAAACGCCTTGCCGCCCGCTGCTTTAAACGCATCGCCTATTTCTTCGTTGATCTCTTCAAGCGTCTCGATGCAATCAGCAGAGAATGCAGGCGCAATCACGGCGATATTATCCACGCCAGCCTTGGCCAGCTCGGCCACATGCTCCACCGTAGCAGGGCCAACCCATTTTGTCGGGCCAAACTTGGATTGAAACGCGGTGTCGATCATGCCCTCATCCCAGCCCAAAGCCTCGCGCAGCAGCCGGGTGGATTTATGACATTGGCAAAAGTAGGGGTCGCCCTCATCGCGGTAGCGCTCCGGCACGCCGTGGTAGGAAACTACCAATTTGGCGGGCGGGTTTTCCGCGTCAAACACCTCGCGCACCGAGGTCGCCAGCGCCTCAATATAGGCAGGGTTTTCAAAATAGGCAGGCACCGTGCGGATGGCCGGTTGCCAGTTCATCTTCATCAGCGCCCGGAAAGCCGCATCATTGGCCGTGGCCGTTGTTGGCGCGGCATATTGCGGGTAAAGCGGGAAAAACACGATCTTTTCACAGCCCTGTTCTTTCAGCGCCATAACCTTGCTTTCGACACTCGGGTTGCCGTAGCGCATGCAAAAATCCACCACCACATCCTCGCCATAGCGCGCCGCCATCATCTCCCGCAGCTTGTCCGTTTGCGCTCTGGTAATCGTGAGCAGCGGGCTTTCATCGGCTTCTTTATTCCAGATACTATCATAAGCGCGGCCAGATTTCTTGGGCCGAAAGGTCAGGATGATCAGCTGCAAAATTGGCTGCCATTTCCAGTTCGGTGTATCCACCACCCGTTTGTCAGACAGAAACTCGTTGAGGTAGCGCCGCATGGACCAATAGCTGGTATCATCCGGCGTGCCAAGGTTAGCCAACAGCACGCCAACTTTGGCGCGGGTCTGCGGCACATGGCCTTTTGGCGCATGTTTCAAGCGGTCAGTCATCCGGCTCTCCTTTGTATTCGTGGGTGCCTAGCGCATCCGCCAACCGCGCTGTGGCGGAACCACGGCGCAAAGGCTTGGGCTGTGTAGCAGATGGGGCCCAGCCTGTCAGAAAAATGATTTCAAACGTGGCAGGGATGCGCCCATCGGGCAGGGCAAATTCGGCTTGGTAAATCTCCAGCGCTTTGGCGAGGGTTGCCCGCCGCAAGCCGCCGCGCCGTTCGGTCAGGGCGTTGGCTTCGCCCATTGCCCGCAAATCTCGCATCAGGTGCAAGGGCGTTTCATAGGTTACGGTCAGCGTCGTGGCATCTGCCACCGGCAAGGCCAGCCCTGCGCGTTGCAGCAAGGCACCAAGATCGCGCACATCGCCCATCGGCGCAACGCGCGGTGATAGCCCATCCTCCACCATGCTTTCGGCCTGCGCCAGCGCATAGCGCAACTCGTGCAGGGTTTCGCCACCAAACAGCGCGGCTATAAGCAGCCCGTCAGGCTTAAGCGCGCGGCGCATTTGCACGAGCTGGCCCACGGGGTCATTCGCCGCATGCAGGCACAGGCCATGCACCACAAGGTCCATGCGGGCCTCGGGCAGGTCTAAAATCTCGTCATCCGGCACAGTGATCGCAGGCCCAAAACTCTGCCAAACCTCCGGCAACCAGCCAACAAAAGCAGCGTTAGTAAACGATTTATTAACGTCTTCCAGTCTTTCATGCAGCTGAAGCACGGCTGAGCGATGCAGGAAATCTGCCACGCCCTGCGCTTTGGCCCGCGCCCTGAAGCGTGTGCGCGCCTGTGTATTAAAGAGTTTGGATGGTGAAACCATTGTTAAAAAACCTCGTTAGCGCTCGTATACCTGCCTTTACCCCGGAGCAAAAGGGGCGGATGCGCCGCGGGCTCACTATCCTGACCCGCACCATCTACCCCGCCCGCTGCATGGTCTGCAGCACCTACACAGACGCCCCCGGCGGCCTCTGCCCAAGCTGCTGGCATGATACTCATTTTATTTCCGGCTCCACCTGCACCACCTGCTCGGCCCCGTTGGTGGGGGAGGTCACGGGTGCGCAATGTGATACCTGCCTCAGCTTCCCGCCGCCATGGCAGCGGGGCATTGCGGTGCTG
>JAJRRX010000296.1 GCA_024279075.1 Alphaproteobacteria bacterium
CGAAAGCTCCATCATGGCTTTGGTTTTATGTGCCGGATTCACCGCTGAAAGATCGATCCAGATAAGCTCTGTCGAGCCGCCGCCGATATCTATCACAAGCACCTGTTTGGCTTGCGGGGCCACCAAGGGCGCGCAGCCCACCACCGCGAGGCGGGCTTCTTCTGACGGTTTAATAATTTCGAGCTTCAAGCCGGTTTCTGAACGAATGCGGCTCATGAACTTTTCGCCGTTTATAGCACGACGGCAAGCCTCTGTGGCCACCAGCCTGCGCGCCACCACACCGCGCATGCGCAGCTTTTTGGCGCACACATGCAGCGCCTGCACCGTGCGGGTTATGCCAGCATTGGAGAGGGATCCAGTGCGCTCCAGCTCAAGCCCAAGCCGCACGGATTTGGAAAACGCATCTACGATCTGAAAATGCCCGCCTTTCGGCGTGGCAATCAGCATCCGGCAACTATTTGTGCCCAAGTCAAGCGCCGCGTAAAACGGCCCCTCGCCTGCGTTCAGACGGGGATGTGGCGCCAGACCCTTCGGTCTCGCTTTGTTCATTGTTCTAGCCAATCTCTGCCCCTGCCTAAAGCAGGGTGTTTGCAGAGAGGGTAACGCAGAAAGCGGGTTTAAGCAACCAGTCCGTTTTGGGCGGCAAAACTATTAACCGAAACCCCGAGGCCACGGCAGATATTATAGGTGAGATCCGGGTTGTTGAGGGTGTAAAAGTGCAGGTGCTGCACGCCCTCATTCATCAGGTCATCACACATTTCAGTGGCCAAGGCCGTGGAGAGGATTTCGACCTCGTCTTGGCTATCGGCATTTTCAAAAGCTTTATGCATCCAGTCAGGCACGTTGGCCGCGCACATTTTGGCAAAGCGGGTCATTTTGGCGAAGTTTTCAATCGGCAGAATGCCCGGGATGATCGGCACGGTAATGCCCGCCTTCACGGCCTCGTCCCGAAAGCGCAAAAAATCATCTTTTTCAAAGAAAAACTGCGTGATGGCTTGGCTTGCCCCCGCATCTACCTTGCGTTTCAGGTTCTCGATATCCGCTTGCAAGGACACCGCCTCGGGGTGCTTTTCGGGGTAAGCCGCAACGGAAATATCAAAATCTCCTGCCTCTTTCAGCCCTTCCACCAGCTCCGCAGCACTGGCATAGCCCTCGGGATGAGGCGTAAAGTGGCTTTCGCCCTTGGGGGCGTCGCCGCGCAGGGCAACAATGCGCTTTACGCCCATTTTGGCATAGGCCTTGGCCACATCAAGCGTTTCAGCTTTTGAAGCCCCTACGCAGGTCAAATGCCCCGCAATATTCAGCCGCGCGCGGTCTTTAATGGTGGCAATCGCCGACATCGTGCGCTCTCGCGTAGCCCCGCCTGCCCCATATGTTACGGAAACGAACTTCGGAGCCAAGGGCGCAAGCCGCTCGACCGAACGCCAAAGGCGTAGGTTTGCTTCGGTGGAATGTGGGGGGAAAAATTCAAAGGACAGACTCGGGGTCTGTTTTTCAGTTTCTGTGTGCATCGGTCCATACCGTCAATGAGTTTTGCTGTGTTGGCAATATACACGCTATTTGCGACAATTCAACATGCTTTCACGACGCACCCTTTACAAAACAGGGTTTTGTGGCCATTTGGGCTAAAAAGGAGTGAGAACATGGCAAAAGTTACGATTGTATATTGGCGGGATATTCCGGCGCAGGTGATTGTGGGCAAAGGCCGGAGGGCGGCCAAGGTGCAGCTGCCGGAGCGATTCGAGCAGGCGATTGACCGCGCGGCGATGAAGGTGGGCGCGGCGGGCAGTGATGATTATTTGGCCGAATGGCGCAAAAGTGATCCGGTTGAGGTCTCTGGCAGCGATCAGGATGTCGCAAATGCGCAGGCCGAGGCGATTGAGCGGGCCTACGATCAATCCAAGATCAAATCCCTGATTGCGAATGACGGCTGGGAGCCAGCCTGAAACGGAGCTGCTATGAATGTTGTGCCGATGTCCCCCGCCCCGAAAGGCCTGCTTGATGGATTTTCCATTGAAATGATGCCAAGAACGGTGGCCAAAATCCCTGATTTCAAGGCGATTTTGCCTGCGGGCACACGGGTTTACATCGCCCATATTGCCGGCACCCCGATTGAGGACATGCTGGCAACGGCGGCGCGGCTGGCGGCTGATGGCTTTGAGGTTATGCCGCATTTTCCGGCACGGATTGTCAAAGATAAGGCGGTTTTGAACGACTGGGTGCAGCGCTATGCCGCCCTTGGGATTACCTCTGCACTGTTGCTTGCGGGCGGCGTGGACCAGCCCGAAGGCGACTATTCCGACTCGATGCAACTGCTCGAAAGCGGCGTGTTTGACGCAAACGGCTTCACCCGCCTGCACGTCGCGGGCCACCCCGAGGGTAACAGGGATATCGGCGATGAGGCCGAAGTGATGGCGGCGCTGAAATGGAAATCGGATTTTCAAAACCGCAGTGATGCCCGCATGGGCATTGCCACGCAATTTGTGTTTGAAGCCGCCCCCGTGGTCGACTGGTGCAACCGGATGCAAGACGCTGGCGTCCATATTCCGGTGCATATCGGCGTGGCTGGCCCGGCCAAATTGCAAACCCTGATCAAGTTTTCCATGGCCTGCGGCGTTGGCCCGAGCCTGCGCGTGCTGACCCGCCGCGCCAAGGACCTGACCAAACTTTTGCGCCCCTTCACCCCCGAGACGCTGCTGGCCGACCTCGCGGCAAACCGCCCTGCGGCGATAGAATCGGTGCATTTCTTTCCGCTTGGTGGCATACGGGCGACAACCGACTATATTTCGGCGCAAAGCGACC
>JAJRRX010000297.1 GCA_024279075.1 Alphaproteobacteria bacterium
GCTGATCATGCCCATGACAGCCTCGGCCATAACCGCGCCATCTACCACATGGCAGGTCAAAATCTCGGCCAGTTTAGCTTTGTTTTCGGGCTTCAACAGCATTTCAACAGTGCCAGCGGGCAGCGCGGCGAAGGCCTCATTCGTAGGGGCAAACACCGTAAACGGGCCGTCGCCTTGCAGGGTTTCGACCAAGCCAGCGGCTTGCACAGCCGCCACGAGCGTTGTATGGTCAGCCGAGTTCATCGCGTTTTCGATGATGTTCATACTGACCATCATTTCTGCGCCGCCAACCATAGGGTTTGGTGCGGCATGGGCAGCAGCAAAGGCCGCGCCAGAAGAAACAGTCAAAGCAGCGAGAGCAGCGGTGAGGGTGGATTTCAGTTTCATATCAATATCCTTGTTGTAAGCCCGATGAATTCGGGAGGTACAAGGAACCACGAGTGGTGCTCTGAAAAAGTTTCAACTTTCCTAATAAAAATCGTAAGGTGTTGGTATTAAGACGTAATAACTTTGCCAACCGCAAGCACATCGCCCGTAGGCGCGCCGGTAGGGGAGCCACCAATGGGTTCATCACTCACCGCCAATGTTCCGTTTTGCAGCGCCGCTTTCAGCTGCTCGGTCAACGCAATCCGCGCCACCGCGTCGGCTGGCAACACCCCAAGTGAAACAGGCGCATCGGCGTTTTCGGCGATGAGCCATAGCTCCAACACCCGCCCTTCCCGCGCCGTGCCCCGCGCGCGGGTGATATTCAGTGCGCCATCCGCATAAACCGCCTCCATTTGCAACGACTGGTCAGCGGCCACAATGCTTGCAGTGTAGCTTGGCCCCGTAGGCAGGTTCAAAAAAACCACCGCTAGCATGGCCGCAACCCCGGCCAAGGCCCCGAGCCATTTTAGCCCAAAACGCGACTTTGGTTTGCCAAACAACCGTGCCTCCAAGGCGGGCTTTAGCCTAGGCGGCGGGGCCACAGGTGCAATGCCATCAGCCATGCCCACAAGCCCCTCTTCCCACTCTGCCAAAAGCGCCCGTAAAGCAGGCTCCTGCCCGAGCCGCACTTCAAATGCCCGCGCCTCATCTTCGGGCAAAAGCCGAAGCGCATATTCGCCAACAAGGGCGATATCGTCGCTATGGTCGCGCGTGGTCATTGGCTTAAGCAATCCTTCAGTTTGGCAAGGCTCCGGCGGAGCCATGTGCGCATGGTGTTAATCGGCACGCCCGCCTTATCCGCGAGCTCTTGGTAGGTATCCCCGTTCAAATAGGCCCCGCGCACGGCGCTGGCATGAGCGGCATCAAGCGCCTCTAGGCAGCCATTAAGCACACGGTTTTCCGAGGCGTCCACAGCGGCCGCCTCCGGCGTTGGCCCCGCGTCCGCCAGCCCCAATTCCTCGGTTATCTCCACCGCTGGGGCTTTACGGGCGCGCAGTTTATCAATCGCCTGATTGCGGGCCAGCGTGATCAACCATGTCATCGGGCTATAGCCGTTCACCGCATAGCGGTTCGCCTTCTGCCATATCTTGATATAGGTCTCCTGCAATGCCTCCTCCGCTTCTGCCCTGTTATTCAAGATACGCAAACAGACACCAAAAAGTTTCGCAGACGTGGCATCGTATAGCGCCGAAAACGCCGCGCGGTCCTTTAAACCCGTGCGGAGAAGCCAGCTTTCAATGTCCGCAATTGTGGTCATGTGAGGATGGTATCGGAAAGGATTGCGAAGGTAAATACGGGGCTTTGGGAGGTGGTTTAGCAAATCTCAATTGCTCTGCCCAGTTTTTCTGTCGCGCCGCGCTGCAACCTTAGTGAAGGCTGCAACCTCGCAAAGTAAAGCCAGTGTTTGAGCCCGGCGCGAGGGCAACATCACCAAGCAAACAATAGTTGACGCGCCGCCAAGGCGTCGCACACGCATTTTTTCTTTGAAAAAAGCCGCCCGCAGGGCGTTTGGCGCGGTACGGTTAAAGCGCCGCCCTCACACGTTAATCCGCGAAGGGGTCGGTCACCAGTATCGTGTCTTCCCGCTCTGGCGAGGTCGAGAGCATGGCCACGGGGCAATCTATCAGCTCCTCCACACGGCGCACATATTTGATCGCTTCAGCGGGCAGGTCGTTCCAACTGCGCGCACCAACTGTGCTTTCGGACCAGCCCTTCATGGTTTCGTAGATCGGCGTTACGCGGGCTTGTTGATCAGCGGCGGTGGGCAGGTAATCCAGCCGTTTGCCGTCCAGCTCATAAGCCACGCAGATTTTTAGCTCTTTCAAGCCGTCGAGAACATCCAGTTTTGTAAAGGCAATGCCGTTGACACCGTTAATGGCGCAGGTCTGGCGCACGAGGACCGCATCAAACCAACCACAACGGCGGCTTCGGCCAGTCACCGTGCCTTTTTCGCGGCCAACGGTGGCGAGGTGTTCGCCGACCTCATCATCCAACTCGCAAGCAAAAGGCCCCTCGCCGACGCGGGTGGTGTAAGCCTTTACAATGCCGAGCACAAAATCCACCGCGCCCGGCCCCATGCCAGTGCCAGATGCGGCCATGCCAGCCGTGGTGGTGGA
>JAJRRX010000014.1 GCA_024279075.1 Alphaproteobacteria bacterium
TGGGAGTAAGCGCAATGCCCCAGTGCGAGACTCCGATTTGACCAGAACCTGTTTTATCCTCGACGAGCTTTACCCGAAAGACAAAGGCGGCATTGCCCGCCTGATGCACAATGTCATCCACCACGCTAAAAGTCTTGACCAAGCGGCCGATATCCATGTGGTGCTGGCCAGCGCGCCCCCTAAGGATGACACACTGCAAGTGGCTTTTAAAGGCATTGCCAGCCTGCATTATTTTCGGCCCGCGCCGCAAATCGCCGCCCGTTTTGGCCTGAAAGACCTACGCCTACATGCGATTTTCCCACGCCAAGCGGATATAGCACTGCGCGAGCTTAAGGTGCTGGATGCGGTGCTGCATGCGGCGGCGAAAACCGGCCCGTTTGACCATATCGAAATCCCTGACCATATGGGCTTGGGCGCGGGTATTTTGCAGGCCAAGCGCGCGGGGTTTGGCTTTGAAAATACCAAAATCACCTGCCGCATTCATTCCAGCCTGTCGGTTATTATCGAGGCGGAACCATTTTACCATGCCCGCAATGATTGGCTCGCCCCGCGGTTGGAGCTGGAGCGCTTTGCCCTGGCCGAGGCCGATCATGTGGTGGCACATTTGCCCTGTATTGCGCAGTATAATCAAAGCCATTTCGGGTTTGCACCGACGTGGCTCAAAAAAGTCGAGATCAGTTTCCCGCCGGTTATTTGGCCTGCGCCCGAGGCAACACCGGACGCAAAAATGGGTGGGGATTTTATTTTCACCTCGCGCTTCCAGCCTTTCAAGCGGCCAGAATTATTTATCAAAGCCGCCATCACTTTACTGGACTCCGGCAGCGATTATGCTGGCAAGTTCAGAATGATCTCATACGGGTTTACCCCCGAATATATTGACTATCTTCGCCTGCTTATTCCTGCGCGCCACCATAATCGCATTCTAATTCAAACCAATATTTCGCCAGAAGAGCGGCTGAAAGCCATGGCCACGGGCATTATCGTGCAGCCCTCCAAATATGAAAGCCTGTGTGCGCTAGCTTACGAAGCCTCAACCGCCATGCGCCCCTTGCTGCTGGCGCAAGATTGCTTGGCTTTCGCTAAGGATCCGCACTGGCAAGACCAGAAAAACTGCCTGTTTTTTGCCCCAACTCCGCAAGCATTGGCAGATGCAATGGAGGCGGCGCGCAGTTGGGTGCCAACACATGCGGTGGAAACCACTCCGGATGCGCCTTATTTTTTGCAGCCCCCCGCACAGGCCGCCAGCATAAAACCCGCCGCTCAGGTGGCACTGCTGACTGGCCCGATAGATACGCCCGAAACCGCCACCATGCTGGCCACACATTTCAAAGAACAACAGGTGCATGGTTTTGGCCTTGGCGCGCGCGCAACAGATGCGCCAACCGTGGCCTACCACCAGTTTTCAGAGGGCGGCATTGCGGCCAGGCAATGGCATGACCTAGCACAAAGCCTTGCAGGTGATGCGGTTATTTTGCATAGCCCAGATGCCTTGCCCCTGCCCGCTTTCATTGCGGAAGGCGCAAGCGTTATCCGCCCCGGCTTGGGATATTCTTCCAATAGTCTGGACGCATCAACAGGGCGTATGGTGGCGTATCCCGGCAAGTTCAAAACCATCAATCTGGCCGAGCCGCGCATGTGCCCGCCCTGCATTATGCTGCATCGTGATGATCTTTTTCGCCTTTCGACAGAGGATGATGATAACCTGATGGAACGGCTGATTACCCGTTTGGCAGGGTCAGAGCTTACCCTCGTTTTCAGCCCAGCGCCCAATGTGCTGGAGCCTGCTTACCGCGCCGCGCCGCCACAGCAGCGCCAGCTTGGTTATGAGGGCGGGCCGCTCTGGCAGGATGGCTTTCGCTGGATCGGCATTGCCACCCGCCCGAGCCAAAACGCTGGCCTGCTGAAGGCCGAGCCACTTGCCCTGACCTTAAAGGCCAAAATCGATCTCCTTTGCACGGCCAAGCAATCGCTGCAAATCGATGTCGACGCCCCGAGGGTTTTTGAACTAGGCACTAGTGCCAGCATGGAAAACGCGATTTTTTGCCTGACGGTGGGCGATGATGGCGGCCAGAACCAGATTGAGGTGAGCCTGCAAAAAGCCTTTGGCGGCACTCCGAAAGAAACCGCCTTGGCCAACCATAAAAGCGGCCAGAATGTGCGCAAGCTTTTGGGCGGGCAAAAATACAGCATGCGCTGGGGGCCGATTTGGCATGATGAGCCGCTTATATTGGTTATCGCGGCGCAAAACCCCACCAAACTGCTCATTGCTAACCCAATTCTAACCTCCAGATCATAGGGCTATTGCATGCCGCGCTGTAATTTGTTCCACTCCACTTTCAATAAACATTTCAAGGAAAGCCCGCACCGTGCTTGAAGCCTCCGCCATTATTAACATCCACCGCGAGGGCGCTTTATTGGTGCCAACCTTGCGCAGCCTTGCCTTGGCCAAACAGCGCGCGGTTGAAGCAGGCTTTGCGCTTGAGGTGCTGGTGATTGCCGATAATGCCAATGCCGAAACCCTAAAAATTGCTGAGGGCTTTGGTGAGCTGATCGACCGGATTATCCCTGTTACATACGCCGATCTTGGGGCCTCCCGCGAGTTTGGCATTGCCGAGGCCGCGCATGACTGGGTGTTTTTGCATGATGGCGACGATCTGTTTTCCTCCAACTGGTATTTGCAGTTTTTCGAAATGGCCAAACGCGGCGAGATAGACGCCCGCACGGTTTATCACACCGCGCTGTTCTCGCGCTTTGGCAATGAGCAAAATATCCGGCAAATGATAGACTCGTGGGATACCCGCTTTCACCCCCTGTTTTTGGCCTCCGAGTGGTATTACTCCAATAAATGTGTGCTTAACCGCCAGCTTTTTGCCGAGATCCCGATGCCCTATAACAACAAATTTACAGGCATCGGCAATGAGGATTGGACGTGGTCTTGCCATACCATCCATAAAGAAATCCGCCATAGCTACCTGCCGGAAACCATTTGTTTTTACCGCGTTAAACCCGCACTCACCAGCTTGGGCCTAACGCCAGGGATGATCCACGGCCCTTCGCCCCTGTTTAACCCCGATAGCCTGCTCGAAATCGAAATTCGCCGCGCCGAGCGCGCCGATAAACCGCTGGCTTTTTGTGATACCCTGACCAACAAAGGCCAGCCCGTGCAAGGCGATGGCCCACCCGCGAGCTGGTTCTGGGACGAGGTTGATATTCAGGGCGAGTTTGAATCCATCATCACTGATTACCGCGCTGTGCCTTATGGCGAGCTGCGCGCCGAGCTACCAAACCTGCATTATAATGTCGCCGCTGCCACACAATATATGATGCGCGATATGGATGAGCGCCCGAAGATATTTATCTTTGCCTCGGAGAAAAACCTGCGCGCGGGGGATAAAACCATCGAGCTGATGCTCTCAGCGGCGCGGGATTACAACCAGCAATCGCACCAGCCGGTTTTGGTGCTGGATGAGGGCGATCTGGTGATCTCCGATTTTGGCCTTATGGGGCGGTTCGGGGCCAAAGTGATCGGCGCGGCGCATGTGGCGCGGTTTTTCAAAATTGAAGACTGGTATTATAACCGCCTGATGATGCGCCCGATTGTGCAAAGCCACGGTGCAATTCTGATCGACCTTGGCTCGGATATTTTCAACAAGCTATTCACCGAATTTCATCGTGTTTTGCTGGAAAACTTCGCCCAAACCATTAGCATTTTGCCCGACACCACGCTGGACCCGCTTTCGCCCGCGCTTAATAACATCGCCCGCAATGCCGGGCTTGCGGCGGCCCATGGCGGCAAGCCTTATCGCATTATAGCCCGCAAAGCGCTATTGCCAACCTTAAGCAAAAGCACAGATTGGCAGCTGGTCAGCTTCTCCGAGGATATGGAAAGCGCATTTACAGCCATGTCGCGCCATCGCTTTAGGGCGGTCAACGGCACGGCCAGCTTTGACCTTGAAACCATGCTTGCCACCCCGCGCGCTCCCCATCGCAACCGCCTGCCCATGCACCACCGCGTGGCCCAACGCCTAAACACGCGGGTGATCAGCAACCATGAGGCGGCACTGACTGCGATAACCCATGGCAAAATTCGCTACTACCTTTACCAAACCGCCAATACGTGGGTGTCGCCGGATTGGTATAAGGAGGCGCACGAGTTTTTGAGCAATAACAGCCATATCTCGCTGGTGGTGCCGCAAATCTCGCTCTCATTGCGCGAGGGTAACCGCTATCGCAGCCGTTGGCACAATTATTCCGCGCCCGAGCAGGTGTTTTCCTCTTGGTATGACCAGCTTTTGAGTGATGAAACCCCACCCATGCTGGTGTTGGCCCGCGAGCGCATTTCAGAGCAGCCACCAGTTACCCCCGCCGCCCTTGCCGAGGCGCTTTTTACTTATTGCAAGCAGGCGGGCAAACTGGCCAGCGCCTGCAATGAAACCGTGGCTATTGCCATGCCAAAAGGAGGCCACCCATGACGCCGGAAGAGATATCAGCCTATTGGCAAGCCTACCCAGACCTCGCCGAGCTTTGGGCCAAAGGCGTGTGGGATGATGCCGGTTTTGCCGACCACTACCGTGAGCACGGGCAAAAAGAAGGCCGCAGCATTCCGCAAACAAGCTTAGCGCCAAAAAACTGGTCTGACTGGTTATATTTTAGCGAAATGAATGATGACACCAAGTGGTGGTGGAAAAAGGGCGTGGTGGAAAGTGGCTTATTTCATGCGTTGCTCTATGGGCATGACACGCTGAATAAAGGCAGCATTCAAAACAGCGCCAAACTGCAAGAGGCCTCTTCGCTTTCACAGTTTGCTTTGGAGCAGGTGGCGAAAAACGCGCAAGATTTCCCCGGCGGCGGGCCTTTGGGGGATATCCTGAGCAATGATTTGCAATGGGCCCCGCCCAAGCAAATCGGTGTTTTGCAAATGCGCGAGGCGGTGAGGGCCGCGTTCTCCGAGCACTACGGTTATGTTATTTTGCTGCCATGGTTGGAAAGCGGCGGCGCGGAGCTGGTGGGCAGTTGGCACTATTTGGCCGCTAAAGAGCTAGGGCTAAACCCGCTGATTATTCTGGGCGATAAACCCAACGTAACCACCCGCTTTGCCGAGCAGGGTTTTAACATTCTCAACCTGCCCGAGCTGTTTGAGGCTACAATGGCCAAGCCCTATAGCGACCTTGCCCGCGAAGAACGCATGGAAGTGCTGACTTCGGTGATCGAAGTGCTGGTGCCGGATGTGTTGCAGCTGATCCACTCCTATATCGGTTATAGCGCCCTCACCGCACCGGCGAGCAAAAAGCGCATTCGTACGGCTTGCAAAACTATTTTTGTCTCCGCTTTTTGCCCGCATATTCACCCGAGTGGCAATTATGACGGCTACTTTCGCGATCTCCCCGACCTGATGGATGTGGTGGATCGCTTTGTGTTTGATAATGACTGGTATTTAGGCGAAATGGCCAATACCTACGCCCTGCCCGCCAGCCAAGCCGAGGCGATCAAGTATCCGGTGGTGGACCTGCCCAGCGCCAAGCCGCTTAAAAAGAAACGCAATAAAGTGCTATGGGCCAGCCGGTTTGACAGCCAGAAAAACCCGAAAATCGTAGCTGAAATTGCGGCCAAAATGCCAGAGGTCGAGTTTTTGATGTATGGCCGCGAGGTGATGGGCGATGACCAGATTATCTGGGAGGACATGCCGGAGAACGTCACCCATGGCGGCGAGTTTTTTAATATTGACGAGCTGCCGATAAAGGACTGCTTTGCCTTCCCTTATACCTCAAAATTTGATGGCACACCTAATATCCTGCTCGAAATAGGCTCGCGGGGCTTGCCGATTGTTACCCCGAATATCGGTGGCATTGCGGGATATCTGGGAGATGGTTGGCAGCTTTATGTGGAGCATCCGGAGGACATTTCCGGCTATATCCGCCACCTGAAAAAACTGCTGAAAGACGCAAAACTGGGGCAGACGCTCGCAAAAAAGCAGCGCAGCATTCTTAAAAAAGAGCGTAGTTTTGAGGCGTTTACCGCCTCGATTGAGGCCCTGCTTGCGCCCTTTAAAGACGCATGTAAGTAACGATATCGGCCTTAAATTCAGCAAATTGCGCTTGGTCAGAAATATTTGTATTTTTTGTTTTTGCCATCCAGAACGTGGCTTCCAATTCCTCGGCATAATCCCCGAGGCCCAGCGCCGCCATATCCTCATATTCAGTGGCCAAGGCCTCGCGCACATCATCAATGAGCCATTGGTCAAAGCCAAAATACTTGCTGGTAAAATCGTATTTATCGCGAAACCGGTTGCTGGCCTCCCAATGGTTAACCTCCGAATTTTGCATGCGCGCGCCGATCTGGCGATAAAGCGCAATTTCTTCTGGCGAGGGGGCTGGATTGGTGTGCAAAAAATCCTCCGCCTTGGCTGCAAAGCCATAGCTTTGGCACATTTCAGCAAAAATCTGGTTTAACTTCCGGCCAATGAACGGCATAAACCGCACCTTCACCCCGATTTTCGCCAATGGGGCCTGCACAACACTGCGCAATTGCAATTTATCTTCGCGGCGCGCACGAATTGTAAAATCCAGAAAGGCGCAGTTTTCGACAAAGGTTTTAATCTGCTGAGTGTACATTGAGTTTATACGCGCAATCGGGTCACGCACAAAAAACAAAATTTCCAACTCATAACCCGCTGCATCGCTTAGGTTTTTAACCTTTTGCACCGCTGGCGCATAGATCGGAAAATCCTCAGAGGATAAAAACAGATTATGCCCCGTTTGCATATCTTGCGCCAACCGGTCCAGCCCGCCAAGCTCGGGGTTAAAGCGGGCGTCACTGCGCATTTGATAGGCAAGGTTATGGTGTCCGGCATCGGGCCGTGTCCAGCCCCAACGCGGATAGTGGTACTCGGCTTCGCCCTCATATTCTGATAAAAATTTCTGTACTGTTGTGCTCGCCGTTTTTGACGGCCCAACATGTAAAACGATTTTTTTCATCAATTCCCACTTTCAACAACAAGAATACAGGCGTCCAATGTGCACGGCAACGTATAACACAGGTAGAACAATTTCAACCAGTCAAAACCTTTCATTTGGTGCAAGTCGCGCATAAACGAGCTTTGCACATTGGCTTTTTTATGTGTAGGCTGCTCACAAAGAAAACCCTAGAGAGTTTAAGTAAATGGCCCTTGGCAGCACCGCAAATGTAATTCTCCCGAGTTGGCGCCAAGGGCGCTTGCTGTTTTTCACTAGCGATGTGGATAATTACACCAAGCGGCTTGAATACAGAGTTGCAGCGGCCACAATGCCCGGCGAAACCAAGGTTTTTCGCACGTATAAAGCGGGTATTTCCAACGAAGATCTGGCGCTATGTCAGGAAACCTCTGAAAATGGTGCGACGCTGCAAAAGTTTTTTCACCTGATCGGCCAAGGCAATCTTGACGATTTAACAGAGGAAGTCCCTCAGCATTTGCCGCCCTGCGCCAAGGGTAGTAACGCGCTAATTTACATTTGCTCTCACCTCAATTTTTTTCGTAAATATAGCGTCGATCAAGCCTTGGTGAAGCTATACGAGGCCCGTGACCCTAAAGACAGGTTTGAGGCGGAAAGCTCATTTTCGATCTATAAAATCCTTTCCGCTCACTTGCAGCCCTTCCGCGCGGCGGCGCTGATTAATGCAGATATACCCGATATTCAAAAAGCTTACGGGGCCAGCAACGCATTGGCCAACCTGCTGCGCGAGGTTGCCATCATTCGGCATGACACCGGCGCCCATGCCGAGGCGATTGAAGCCATGTTGCGGGCGGTGAAGTTGCATAACACCGAAGATAAGTGGCGGCGCTTGGCTGATTTTGCGGTTGCGGACAAAAACTCGGCGCAAGCCATCGAGTTTTACCAGCGCGCAGAAAGTATGGCCCCCTTGGCCCCGCCGCAAGCTCTGCGCATGGCGGGCTTATTGGTGGAGGCCAACCGCAGTGAGGAGGCCGCGCCCTTTCTTGACCGTTTGGAAAGTAAATTCCCCAAACAGGTCGAAAATCTTCGCACCACATTACAACAACAACCCGCCGCGCGCTAAGGTGAATGGTGCTCTGAAGGGGGCTTAATGAAACTCTTTGTTGGCCTTGGTAATCCCGGCGCAAAATATAGCCAAAATCGGCATAATATCGGCTTTATGGCGCTGGATCACATTGCCGAAGCGGGTTTCACCCCGTGGAAATCAAAGTTTCAGGGGGCGGTTGCCGAGGGGCGTGTTGGCAGCGAAAAAATCATCCTGCTCAAACCCGCCACCTTCATGAATCTTTCGGGCCAATCGGTGGGCGAGGCCATGCGGTTTTATAAGCTCACCCCCGCCGACATTACCGTTTTTCATGACGAACTTGACCTTGCGCCCGGCAAGGTGCGGCTCAAACTTGGGGGTGGCCATGCCGGGCATAATGGCCTGCGCTCGCTGCATCAGCATATCGGGCCAGACTACCACCGTGTGCGCATGGGCATCGGCCACCCTGGCGATAAGAGCAAAGTTGCACGCTATGTGCTACATGATTTTGCTAAAAGCGATGCGCTGTGGTTGGATGATCTTTTGCGCGGCGTTGAAGATGGTATTGCACAGCTTGCCGCTGGCGAGGGGCCAAAATTCCTCAATGCCATCGCCTTGCGGCTTACCCCGTCACGGCCCTCAA
>JAJRRX010000298.1 GCA_024279075.1 Alphaproteobacteria bacterium
AATGCCTTGTTTCCGCCATGCTTTTTCGGTTAAAGTAGCTCACCTGCAAGGATTGAACCACGGGCTCTCCAGCTAAGCGCAGATATGTAAATCGAAAATCGGGCAAAAAAACATTCAGGCCAGTTAGGCCTATGGCACCGATAAGGATAGAAATCAAAGCATGAGACCTTCGAATAAATCGCGTTCGCGTAACAAAGGTGGCAATCGCCGCCAGAATAACAATAATAATAACACCAATATCGTAAATCGGGTGTTTGATTCTGCTGGGCCGGAAGGCAAAGTGCGCGGCACACCGCAGCAGATTGTGGAGAAATATTCACAGTTGGCGCGAGATGCGCAGCTTTCAGGCGACCGTGTGGCCGCTGAAAGCTTTATGCAACATTCAGAGCATTATTCCCGCATGTTGGCTGTGGCCCAAGCCGAGCAAGCCGCCAAACAGGCCGAACACGCCGCCCGCCAAGCCGAGCAAGCCGAGCGCCACGCGGAGCAACAACGCCAACGCAACGAACAGCGCGCCCAGCAACAGGTGCAAGAACAACCAGTGGCAGACCCTGCCTTGGCGCCACAGCCGGAATTGACCTCAGCGCAAATGGTGGAAACTCCCGAAAACAAACCAGCCCCGAAGCGCAAATCGCGCCCACGGACTCGCAAACCAGCGGTTACGATTGAAGAAGCTCCCTCGCAGGTGGTTGAGTAAGGCATCGGTTACGCTTGTCGCAACCCGCGCCAACGAGGTGGCCCGTAGGGTCGCCGAGGCGACGCGTGCTCGCTGGGCTTAGCCTTGAATTCGCGCCACACGCACCGCTTCGCTAAGTCTGCAAAATTCCTCTAGGCTTACGGTTTCGGCCCGCCGTTGCGGGTCTATTTCCACACTATCCAGCACTGTTTGCACATCTGGAACGAGGCCCTTTAAACTGGCGCGAAGCATTTTTCGGCGCTGGTTAAAGGCGCGGGCCACCACCTCGGACAGTATCTTTTGCGACGCTGCAAAACGAGGGGCGGGCAGGGCTTTGATATGCACCACCGCAGAGGTGACTTTGGGTGGCGGGCTAAAGGCTTGCGGAGGCAGCTCAAAGCAAATGCGCGGGTCAGCACGGAATTGCGACAGAATAGAAAGCCGACCATAGGCCTTACTGCCAGGCTTTGCCACAATGCGCTCGGCCACTTCGCGTTGGAACATCAGGGTCAGGCTGTCCCAAAAGGGGGGCCAGTTTTGTGGTGTTAGCCAGCGCACCAGCAATTCGGTGCCGACATTATAGGGCAGGTTGGCCACAACTTTTACAGGGGCGTGCAGGTGTGGGAGCGGGTCGAGCTTGAGCGCATCGCCACTCAATACCTCCAGCCGCCCACCTGAAGCCGCGCCAATTTCTGCCAGCGCTGGCAGGCAGCGCGGGTCCGCTTCTATTGCCACTACTTTCCGTGCGCCCTCAGCCAGTAACGCCCGGGTCAGGCCTCCGGGGCCGGGGCCGATTTCGAGCACGTCATACCCGCTTAGATCCCCCGCTTGGCGAGCGATTTTTCCGGTCAGGTTTAGATCAAGCAGAAAATTTTGCCCAAGGGATTTACGCGCCGCCAAACCGTGGGTTTGAATAACCTCCCGCAGGGGCGGCAGTGAATTTAGGCTCATTTGCGCTCGATTATTGAAGTTCGGCGCAGCTCAAGCAGATACCCTTCGGACAAGGCACCAAGATTTTGGCTAGCCAACTGCCCGCGCAGGGCGGCCCGCCCTTCGGTGCTCATCTCGGAGACACGATCACAAAGCACCACCACACGCAACGCATTTTCGCCCTGCATGATTGTGCTTTCGCGTGGGTCGAGCCGCGCTAAAGCAAGGCCCAAATCAGCGCTGATGGCGTTGAGAGATATCGGGCCAAAAACACCGCTACCGGTGGCAAATTGGCCTGCGCGGGTTTGCAGCCCTCGGCAGCCATCTAGCCCTCGGCGGGTTTGGTTGGCTACGCGCCGCGCTGCGCGGGCACTGCCCTCGCCGTAAGGAATAACCAATTCAGCATAGGTGATGTTAACGCTTACCGGCACTTCGATTTGCTGTGTAACTGTGCGGGCATCCAGCACTTTTACAATGACAATGCCGGAGGGAATATAGATAGGGTCTGCGACGCCCCCGCGCGACAAGCCGCGAATAGCCGCCCCTATTTGCTCGGGAAGCCGATTGGGCGACACCCAACCGATCACACCACCACGCGCGGCAGTTTGTGAGCGCGAATACTTTTTAGCCAAATCGGAAAAATTAGCGCCGCTTCGCAACTGGTTAATAATATCGGCGGCAAGGGCGACCGTGGCGTCTTGGCCGCGCTCCAGATATGTCAACACAATCTCGCCAAGCTGGAGGGTGCTGGCACTGGAAATGGCGTAGGTGTTGAGCTGCGCGTTGAGCTCTATCTCGGAGGGCTGGGCCTGTGTGCCAAACCGCGCGCGCAGAATATTGCGCCAAATAACGGAGGTGGTCAGAAATTCTTCAAAGCTTTCAGGCTGCACACCCGCGCCCCGTAGCTTGGCCATCAGGCTTTGTGCGGTAAGGTTACGCTGCGCCGCATAGTCTGCAATGGCGCGATCAAGGGCCGTACGATCTAGATCGGCACCAAAATTCGCGGCGGTTTCTTGTTTTAGCCGATCATCTATGAGCGCGTCGATCGCATCTTGCCGAAGGTTAGGGCCATTTGCTCCAAGGGCGCGCATGAGCTTGTATCTTTGGTCAATATCGTAATTGGTAATCACGGATTCATTAACGCGATACGCAATAGAAAATGCGCCCTGCGCCGAGGCTTGAAGCGCCATCCCGATAATAAGCGCCCCGAGAAGCATTAAGCGTTTACTCAGCAAAACCATACCTTTGCCCTTTTTTACTGCACTTGCATACATGTGCCTGCTCTTTCGCGGCGTGTTGTCCCGCCGCCGAATCCGGCCAATTTAACTGATACATCA
>JAJRRX010000299.1 GCA_024279075.1 Alphaproteobacteria bacterium
TTGACATCATCCAGGCCCTCGTGCCGGATATGCCATTTGCCTATTCCTCGATCCTGATGGCCCACGCCACCTAATCGAAGACCCCTGCACGCCGGGAGGTCCGGCGCGCGAACCGTCCATATCCGAGGAGGAACAGGACCATGACTGCCTTATTTGCAAACGCGCTCAACGCGCAAAACCCTATATTTGATAGCGACAGCTACAAATTTTCCCACGCGGGGCAATACCCTGCGGGCACCGAGATTGTGTCCTCTTACATTGAGCCTCGTAGCGGCTGGGCGGGCATTAACCATGTGCTGTTTTTTGGCCTGCAAATCGAGTTAGCCAAAATGGCAGCGCAGCCCATCACCCAAGCGATGATTGACGAGGCCGCGCCGGTGCTGGAGGCCCACGGCTTAAGCCTCTATCTGAAGGGATGGCAGCGCATTGTCGATAAGCACAACGGCCGCCTGCCCCTGCTGATCGAGGCCCTGCCGGAAGGCACCATCGCGCCTGTTTTGGTGCCTCAATTGCGCGTGCAAAACACCGACCCCGCCTGCTGGTGGCTGCCCTCCTTCATGGAAACCCGCCTGCTGCGAGCTGTGTGGTATCCTTCCACCGTGGCCACGCTGTCCCACCACGTCATCAGCGAGATTCGCGCGCGGATGTTGCTGACTGATGGCACCGATGAGGGCGTGGAGTTCAAGCTGCACGACTTTGGCGCGCGCGGCGCGTCCAGCTTTGAAACCGCCGCTATCGGCGGGCTGGCACACCTCGTGAGTTCGCATGGCACCGACACCACCCCCGCGCTGATCTACGCGCGTAATTTCTACGGCGCCGATATGGCAGGCTTTTCCATCCCCGCCACCGAGCATTCAACCATGACGGCACTGGGCGAGGCTGGCGAGCTTGCTCAAATGCGTGACTTGCTGGCGCAAAACCCCAGCGGCCTGCTGGCTTGCGTGTCCGATAGCTACGACATGATGCGCGCGGTCAATGACTATTGGGGTGATGCCTTGCGCGAGCAGGTGCTGGCGCGCGATGGCGTGCTGATCGTCCGCCCCGATAGTGGCGACCCGATGCAGATTGTGCCCGAGGTGATCGAAGCCCTGATGGCCCGATTTGGCCACACCACCACCGCACAGGGCTACAAGCTCCTGCACGAAAAGGTGCGGGTGATCCAAGGCGACGGCGTCACGCGGTTTTCCATCGTGAAAATTATGGATGAACTGATGAAGCGTGGCCTTGCCATCGGCAATATCGCCTTTGGCATGGGGGCTGGCTTGCTGCAAAAACTGGATAGGGACAACTTCAGCTATACCATGAAAGCCTCGGCCAATTTCCGGCATGGTGCATGGGTGGACGTGCACAAAGACCCCGTAACCGCTGGCGGCAGCAAGACCTCCAAGCGCGGGCGGCAAGGGGCAATGCTGGATGCCAGCAGCAGGCTGGTGGCGCGGCGGGTTGAGGAAATTCCGGCGGGGGCAGATGCCCTGAAACCGGTGTTTCGAGATGGTGCGTTGCTGCGCGTGCAAACGCTGGAGCAAGTGCGGGCAACGGCGCGCCACTTGACCTAGACCTCCAAATCAGATATTACACCTGATAGACAATACTATCAGGTGTAATATGACCCAGCCCTACCTCGTCATTGCCAAAGCCCTTTATGCCGAAAAAGGCGTACAGTTTTCGCTGGCAGATATAGCCGCCAAGGCCAATGTCTCTCGCCCCACGATCTATAAACACCTAGGAAACAAAGAAGAAATACTGTCTTTGCTTGGAGCCGATGCGCAAAATGTAGAGGCCCGCATCATGCAAGGCGTGCTAGATGTGGCCCAAGCACAGGGCTTTAAGGCCGCCACTCTCGAGGCCATTGCCGAGGCGGCCGGCGTTGGCCCCGCCACCATTTACCGCCGTTTTACCGATAAGGAAGGCCTGATAAAAGCCTTCATCGCGCGCCAAACCCCGCGTGATAAACTGCCAGCCTTCCCGCCGGAAACCCACGGTAATTTCCCGGCTCAACTCGAAATCATCACCACCCATATGCTGGGTTTTATGCACACGCATAAAACCCTTGTGCGGCTAATTTTTTCCGGCAATCAGGCTGACCGCGCCTACCTGAGCGCCCTGCGGGATGACAGCAACTCGACCTTTTCCAA
>JAJRRX010000300.1 GCA_024279075.1 Alphaproteobacteria bacterium
TCCGCCGTCTTCTCGCCAGCCTCCTGCTCTTTCAGCATTTGAATAATCTGCTCATCCGTGAATCGCTTCTTCATGTTTTCCGTCCTTTTCGTTGGGCGGACTCTACATCATTTTGGAGGAGTTCTAGGGGCGCAGGTCAATGTCCGCATCCGGTCAAGCCGAAAACTGCGGAACGCCTCTCGCCATTCGCACCACGCCGTACAGGTCCAGACCCGCCCCCAATACTCCGTTTGCAGAGGCCGGATCACCCTTTGGCTCACCACGCCATCAAGGGCAATATAAGTAATCTCAAGCGTGTTTTGCTGCGCGATTGCTTTACGTACCTGCGCTAGGCGCTCAGGGGCTGGCATGGCTGACTTCAGAAATATCGACATGTTTTGCAAATGCACCTGCCCCATCAGGTGTCGCGGCAGGCCGGCATTGATCTTTTCCAACAAGCGCGCCGCATTTTGGTTCAGGGCTTGGTCAGGTAATTGGGAAACCATTTCCATGCCCAAATGCAGCGCCTCAAGTTCACCTTTGTCCAGCGCTAACGGCGGCAAAAATATTGGCCCATCGAGCAGATACCCAACCCCGCGCTCGCCCTTAATCGGGATGCCAGAGGCGATCAGCGTATCGATATCTCGGTAGATCGTGCGAAGAGAAACCCCCAGGTTTTCAGCCAGCGCCTTGCCGCGCACAAGCCGACCACCCCTGAAAGCTTGAATGATTTCAAAGAGGCGGTCGGTGCGGCGCATGTTAGCCCTCAGCTATTTGCAGTTCTTGGTGGCGCATCTCAACGCTTTCCATATCGATGGATTGCATGAATGTGCTCAAGCTTTGTTCTTTCATAATCGCTTCCGAAGCGGCCATTGCCTCTGCCATCGTATCCCACTCAATATGCTCCAGCCAACAGCCATCTTCCCCCACTGAAAGCCGCCGCGTCCTAAAGCCCGGCTGGGCTTTAATAAAGGCTGTGCTTGCAGGCGCCTCAGCTAAAAAAGCCTCTTTGCTCACATTTTCAGCCAGCTTAAAATTGACGATTTCGATCACAGGGTTTGTCATGTCAGTCTCCTTTGTTTGTGTTAACATGTGCTGTTTACAAAGGGGCAACTGACAACGGGGTGTCAGCTATGGGTGCGCATAGGAAAATAAAATCCACTAGGCGCTTGGCGCGCTTATAGGCTTTCCAAAAGCTGCCCGCAGGCCAGTTCGATCATATCTAGCACTTCGGGAAAATTATCTTCGTAATAAGGGTCCGGCACATCAGAAATGCCGAGCTCAGGGGCGTAATCAAGCAGCTTCACCAAACGCGCATTGCTGTCAGCTGGCTGCACGGCCTTCAGGTCGCGCATATTCTGCGCATCCATCGCGACGATAAGATCGAAGCGCTCAAAATCCTCGGCCACCACTTTGCGGGAGCGGATGTAGGACATATCGATCCCCCGCCTAGCGGCTTCAGCACTGGCGCGCGGGTCGCTCGGGTTACCATCATGCCAGCCAGAGGTGCCAGCGCTGTCAATCTCTAGCCCCCGCCCTTTAGCCTGCACACGAAAGATCGCTTCAGCGGTGGGCGAACGGCAAATATTGCCAAGGCAGACAAAGAGAATAGCGTGGGTCATGGGCAGCACTATACCATGCTGCCCCGCCCTTACAATTTGAATCGTTCATTGCCCTCCGGAAATGAAAACGGCTTAGTTGTTGGACATACCCGCCATCGGCTCGGCTGCA
>JAJRRX010000301.1 GCA_024279075.1 Alphaproteobacteria bacterium
CCGCCTTGAGGGCAACTTTGAGGGCACGGCAAGCCCCGCCAGGAGCAAAGCCAAATAGGGGTTTCGTGAGGTTCGCCTCGGGTACTTCCACCCAGAAACCCGGGTTGGCTGCTAGAGTGCGCTGGTAACAGCGCGCCCAGATGAATGGTCATCAAAGGGCTGCAAAGCCCTGAACAAAATCCGGCTTACAGGCCATCCGCATATAAGGATTTAGACATGAAACTCACCCTGATCCTCGCCGCATTTCTCCTTGGTTCCTGCGCAACCACCCCCGATGCGCCCCGCGTTAGCCCGTTTTGGTCCGTTGAACGGCAAGATTGCGCGCGCGAAGGTGGCCGCTGGGGCCGTGGCGGCATACTGGGGCTAGAAATGTGCTTCCCGCAGTATTCCGACGGCGGTAAAGCCTGCACCGGCAGCTCACAGTGTGAAGGCCAATGTGATGCCGACACCCTGCAATGCACCGCGAGCTTTAGCTTTGGCTGCCAATCTTTCCTTGAAGATGACGGAGAAATTATCGCCATTTGCATAGATTAATCAGGGTATTTTCGGCTAAAAACCAGCTTATCCGCGCTCGATTGCGCGGGCTGGAACGCATACCCACCATGGGTAAAATCCTTCACCCCCTCGGGCTGGTCAATCCGCTCTTGCACCACAAACCGCGCCATCATGCCCCGTGCTTTTTTGGCAAAAAAGCTCACGATTTTGGCCTCACCGTCGCGCTCCTCCAAAAAAACCGGCGTGACAATGCGCGCCTTTAGCGCCTCAGGCTGCACCGCGCTAAAATATTCCACCGAGGCACAGTTCAACAGCGCCTCCCCCTCGACCTCATTAATCGCCTCGGCAATGCGCGCGCCCCAATATTGATACAAGGTTTTGCCGCGCCGTGTGGCCAAACGGCTGCCCATTTCCAGCCGGTAGGGCTGAATGTTGTCCATCGGGCGTAGCAGGCCATAAAGGCCAGAGAGAATGCGCAAATGCGCTTGTGCATAAGCCAGATCTTGGGCGCTAAGCGTATCCGCTTGCAGGCCGGTATACGTATCGCCGTTAAAGGCCAGTGCGGCGGGTTTTACCTGCTCGGGCGTCGGCGCTTCAGCAAAATCCTTAAAGCGGGCTTGGTTAAGCTTGGCCAGCGCAGGGCTAATACTCATCAGCTTTTGCAGCTTGGCCACACTCAGGCGGCGCGCAGTACGGCTTAGGCTATAGGCATCGGATGCAAAATCCGGCTCCGTGGCGTCCAGCTTAAGTGAAACACCTTCAAAATCGAGCTTTTTGGCAGGGGAAATGACAGTGAGCATAAGGGCCTCCTTTTTTCAATTTCTAACGGGTTGCGCCGCGCGCGGCAAGCGCGCAACACTGGCCATAACCGCACAGAGCCGCTAGGCTCCTGCTATGACAGATACTCTTCTCCTCCCCGCCGCCGCCATGGCCGTTTTCACCAGTGCCGCCATCTACGGTTACGGCTTCCTTAACGCCGAAATCAGCGCATGGCGCAGCTTCTGGAAGACCCTCCCCGTGGCCATCATGGCGATTTTTGTGATCACAACGAGCGCTTGGCTGCTAGCCCTGGCGCTGGTGCTCAGCGCCATTGGTGATTACTTCCTCTCCCGCGCGGAGGACAAATTCACCATCGGGCTGGTGTCCTTCCTCACCGCCCACCTGCTGTATATCTGGCTTTTCTGGCAGCTTATCACCACCGCCAGCTTTGGCTGGGGCCAAGGGGCGATGCTGGCTTATGCCTTGTTTTATGGTGCTTATCTTTGGCCAAGGGTAGGGGAATACCGCATTCCGGTGCTGGCCTACATTTTTGTGATCACAATTATGGTCAGCACCGCCTTTATGCTGCCTACCGGCTACACGCTGGTGCTGCTCGGCAGCCTGTCCTTTGCATTATCTGACAGTGTTTTGGCCCTCGAAATGTTTGTGATCACAAACCCGAAAACCAAAATCGCCCTCAGTAAAATCGTCTGGGTCAGCTATATCGCCGCGCAAGCGCTTCTGGTGATCGGGCTGATGTAACTTTCAATGAAAAGGCAACCCCCTTTTTGTTTTCATCAATTTCCACAAACCCCAGCCGTCGATGTAGCGCCAGTGACCGCAGGTTGTTTTATAAACATGGCTTTGCAGCTCGGCAATACCCTCAGCCAGCGCCAGCGCTTCAACCTTTTCCAGCAACGCGCCAAGCACCCTTCCCGCACGAAAATCCGGATGCACGGCAAACCCGCCCACATGCCAAAGCCCGCCGTTTTTTGGCCAAAGGTAAGCATAACCCGCCAACCGCCCCTGCCGATGGACTTTGATTATCTCCGATATTGGCAGCACCTGCGCCAGCGCCGCCCGGTGGCTGCCCTCGGTAAATGCCGCCCCCGCCGCCCGCGTATGCGCCGTAAGCGTCAGCATATCCAGCGCGACGATCTCCTCCACTTACTCCACCGTCACCGATTTTGCCAGATTGCGAGGTTGGTCCACATCGGTGCCTTTTTCTGTGGCCGTGTGATAAGCCAAAAGCTGCGCCGGAATGGCGTAGACCATCGGCGCGATAAAAGGATCACAGGCGGGCAACTCAATGGTGGCCCACGTGCCTTCACCTGCCCGTTTAATCCCCTCGGCGTCACTCACCAAAAGCACCTTGCCGCCGCGCGCCATTACCTCCTGCATGTTGCTCACGGTTTTATCAAACAGATCATCCACAGGCGCAAAGCAAATCACTGGCACGCTTTCGTCAATCAGCGCAATCGGCCCGTGCTTTAGCTCGCCACTGGCATAGCCCTCGGCATGTATGTAGCTCAGTTCCTTGAGCTTGAGCGCCCCTTCCAGTGCCAGCGGGTAAAGCGGCCCGCGCCCTAGAAACAGGATATCGCGCGCCTTGGCCAGCTCGCGCGCGGCCTCCGCCATTTGCGGCTCGGCTTTCAGGGCCTCATCCAGCACGCGGGGGGCCTGTACCAGCACTTCAATCATCGCCTTTTCAGCGGCTGCATCCAGCAACCCACGCTGGCGCGCAGCCAAAATGGCGAGCGCCGCAAACACAGTCAGCTGGCAGGTGAAGGCCTTGGAGGAGGCCACCGAAACCTCAACCCCAGCCTTGATAGGCAGCGCCAAATCGGCCTCGCGGGCGATAGAGCTTTCGGGCGCGTTGATCACCGCAATCACCTGCCCTGCCTTGCCTTTTACATAGCGCAGGGCTGCCAAAGTATCCGCCGTTTCACCGGATTGGCTGACCAGTATAACTGCATCACGCGGGCCAATCGGCGGCGCACGGTAGCGAAATTCCGAAGCCACGTCGATTTCTACCGGTACCCCCGCCACCTGCTCAAACCAATATTTCGCCACGTGGCAGGCATAAAACGCCGTGCCGCAAGCGACCAGCACGAGGCGGTCAAACTTGGTAAAATCCGGCGCGCCCTCCGGCACGGTTATTTGGTTATGATCAGAGGTCAGGTAATGCGACATCGCCAGCGCCATTACGGAAGGCTGCTCAAATATTTCCTTGGTCATAAAGTGGCGGTGATTGCCCTTATCGACCTGCATGGCATCAAGGTTCACCACCGTTTCAGCCCGCGAAACTGCATTTCCCAGCGCATCATAAATCTGCCCACCCGCACGGCTTAGCACCACCCAATCGCCCTCTTCCAAATAAGTGATCCGGTTGGTCACAGGGGCCAGCGCCATCGCGTCTGAGCCAAGATACATTTCGCCCTCGCCATGCCCCAGCGCCAACGGCGAGCCACGACGGGCGCCGATCATCAGATCATCTTCGCCATCAAACAGGTAGGCCAGCGCAAAGGCCCCCTCAAAACGGGCCAGGCTTTGCGCCACTGCAGCTTGTGGCGAGAGGCCTTGCGCTAGGTAATCCGCGCAAAGCTGGGCCACGACTTCGGTGTCGGTTTCCGAGGTAAACACCCGCCCTTTGGCCACAAGCTCGGCCCGAAGCGCTTGGAAATTCTCGATAATGCCGTTATGCACCACCGCCACAGGCCCTGCGCGGTGCGGGTGAGCATTGGCCTCATTTGGCGCACCATGCGTGGCCCAGCGGGTATGGCCAATGCCACTTTTGCCGCTTATAGGCGTTGCTTCAAGCACCGCTTCCAGCTCTGAAAGCTTGCCAACCGCCCGCCTGCGCGCAAGCGTGCCATCGCTCACCACAGCCACTCCGGCGCTATCATAGCCGCGATACTCCAAACGCCGCAGCGCCTCGACCAAAACCGACGTTACATCAGCCTTGCCCAATATTCCAATAATGCCGCACATTTATGTGTCCTTATCCTGCTCTGCACCTCTTTTGCGGCAGAACCATACCAATTTCAACGCTGAATTGCGGCTTGAAACACAGCTGAAATGTCGCGTGAGCCGTTTGCCGCTTCCCTAGGCGCAGTTTCTCGGGCATAAGGCGGCAAAAGGGGGGCTGTATGGCACGGGAAATCGCACGGCTAGAAATTTCGCAAGCGCGGCGCACAATCGGCATTGCCATGCAAGGCGGGCTCGGTCTGTTTTTGCTCTATATTGTTGCTATGCGTGCCAGCACGGCGCTGTTTGGCTCGCTCATTCTGGCCGCTATGGGCTTTCTTTTGCTTTGGTTTGCCTGGAAGTTCTGGCGCGCGACCAATGCCGCACTTATCCTCACCACCGAGGGGTTGTTTGATGATAAAGGCCGCGCCTTTTGCACCTACGCCGATATCGAAAAGGTAGATCGCGGCTTTTTTGCCTTCCGCCCGTCTTCCGGCTTTGTGATCATTTGCAAAACCCGTGTGCAGCGCGGCTGGGCACCGGGGCTTTGGTGGGCTTTTGGGCGGCATATTGGCATTGGCGGAGCCACGGGCCGACCCCAAGCCAAGCAAATGGCTGATATTATCAGCGTTATGCTCACC
>JAJRRX010000302.1 GCA_024279075.1 Alphaproteobacteria bacterium
CCAAGGCTTGCGGCATATCCAAGGCGCTGATTTACCATTATTATGCCGGTAAGGCCGAGCTTTTATATGACATTCTGGAATGCCATCTGGAAGGCCTGAATAGGGTGGTGGACGCTGTGCCAAAAGCTCAGCCGCAGGCCTATTTGCGCGCTATTGTGTTGGAAATTTTGCTGGCCTATGCGGGGGCGGATGATTTGCACCGCATCCTGATCAATAGCCGCGATGTGCTGACCAAGGCGCAGCAAGCGGATATAAATACTATCCAAAGGCGGTTGATTGCTAAAGTGGCGGCGGCCATATTGGCGGTGGCCCCAGCGCTATCCGAGGCGCGGTTGCACGCGGTCACCATGTCGCTTTTTGGCATGACCAACTGGTATTTTATGTGGAACCGGAGCGAAGATGAGGGCGCACGGCGAACCTATGCCGCGCTGGTTGCGGATTTGTTTATCAACGGGGTTGAGGGCGTTTAACCCGCGCCGCAGGCCGCGCCCCTATCCGGCAAATACCTGACTGGCAAACACCTCGCCGCAAAGCTGTCCGCGCCGATCAATGCCAAAGGCGGCCCCCATGCGGGTATAGCGCCGGTTGATGATGTTCGTCAGGTGGCCGCGCGAGTTTTCCCATGAGGATACCAGCTCTTGCGCCAAGCTCCGGTAGGTATGAATTGGCACTGGCTGGCGGGTGGACAGGTATCGAAACGCGCAGTTTTCTGCCGGAATATAGGGCCGGCCATTCAGAACATAAACAAAGTTCTTGGCGATATTCTCGCCCGCCGAGCTAAAATTCCGGGTTTGCGCCCGCATGCGCTCGCGCAGGGTCCGCGCGCCTGCCACATTTAGGTTATGGCTATAGGTGCGCGTGCGGGTCATGTTGCGGGCTTGGGTATTGGCCGCGCCCATCACATCACGCGTGGATTGCAACAGCGGCAGGCCACGGCGGCAGCGAATTTTATTGGTATAATAAAGCACGGCGCGGTTAAACAGGTCTTGGTTAGGGCTGCCGCTATTGATTTGGCGGTCATAAGCGCTGCCCTGCAAGGGGGCGGGGCAACCCGATTGCGCATTGGCAGGGGTGAAAAACAGCAAAAACACAAGCAAAAACGGGTTACGAAAAATGGAGTTGGTCATTTGTCGTCCTTTGGTTGCCGTTTTTTGGCAGGTTAACGGCGGATATTCAAGCGGCTGATTGCCGCTATCAAGCCATAATGATTGACGAATCGGGCTATATTATGGCTTGAGCGGTTAAGCGCTGATGAAAGCGGAGGGGATTATGGACGAAACAGCAATAGCCTTTGAGGCTCCCAATGTGCGGGCGGCGGCCACGGCTTCAGGCGCGCCGCTTGATCGCATTTCCGTGCGCGACTATGAGCGCGCGGTCGAAATCGGCGCGTTTCAGAGCGAGCGCGGGGTAGAGCAGCGCATTCGGTTTAACGTGGTGCTGGAGGTTAGCCGCCATGATGCGGCGCGGGATGATGATGTAGATAAGGTCATTTCCTATGATACCATCACTGAGGCGATAGAGCTGCAACTGACCACCGAACGCATTAACTTGCTGGAAACATTGGCCGAACGCGTGGCAGAACGCTGCTTGGAGGACGCCCGCGCCGTGCGCGTGTTTGTGCGCATCGAAAAGCTGGACCGCATTCCCGGCACCCTTGGCGTGGAGATCGTGCGCATGCGCCACGGCGAGGCGACGATCCATCCGGTTGAGGCCGAAAAGGTTGATGTGGCCCCGCACCCGCTGGTGGTGTGCCTGAGTAACGAGGTGCTACACGGGCCAAGCCTTGGCGCGTGGCTGGATGTGATTGCAGGCCATAAGCTGCCCGCGATCATCTGCGTTGAGCCAGCCGTGGAAGCTGCCCCGCAAAGTCCCGCCCCGCTGGTGCAGCGTCGCATAGACCTGCTTTCCATCGAGCAAAACGCATGGGTGCTGGCGGGCAAGGATAGCCGTTGCGTGGTGGTTGATAGCCGCACAGAGCTGGATTGGGCGATGAAGCACGAACAGCTCTCGGTTTGGGCTCCAAGCAAAATCGTGATGGACGCCGTGCCCCACCCGAAAGAGACCACGCCCGCCGCGCTCGCCGTTTGGTTGGCGAGTGAATTTGAAGCCAAGCGTGTCTTGTTGGTTGGATTCGACGAGCCTAACGACACATTAGGCGTAGCCGTGGGCGTGGTTAGCGCCACCGCAAAACCAGAGATAGGAGCCTAACATGGCCGCACAGCCCCCCGTATGCAATTTTGGCGAAAAAGCCCCTGATTTTGACCTGCCTGACACTAAAGGAAATCGCCATTCGCGCGACAGCCTGATGGGAGAAAAGGGCCTTGTCTTGATGTATATCTGCAACCACTGCCCCTATGTGATTGCGATTGCCGACAAGCTGGCGCGTGATGGCAAAGCCCTGCAAGAAATGGGTTTTGGCGTGGCGGCGATTTGCGCCAATGATGCAGGGGCCTACCCCGAAGATAGTTTTGAAAACATGGCGCCGTTTGCGGCGCAACACGGCTTCAGTTTTCCTTATTTACACGATGAAAGCCAAGCGGTTGCAAAGGCTTACGGTGCTGTCTGCACACCGGATTTCTTTGGCTATAATGCTGAAGGTGAGCTGCAATTCAGGGGCAGGCTCGATGCCTCGGGCCGCAACCCCTCCCCTGAGGATGCCCCGCGTGAGATGATCGAAGCCATGGCGCTGGTTGCCAAAACCGGCAAAGGCCCAGAGGTGCAAACGCCCTCCATCGGCTGCTCGATCAAGTGGAAAGATGACTGAATATTATCGGCCCTTGGTGCAGCGCGAAGCCCCGCTGCATGCCTTCCGGCTCGCAGGCGGCCCGCTCTGGTTTGAGCGGGTAGAGCGGCTCAAACGAGGTGGCTACCGCAAGGTTATGGCCGCTGAAGATATTCCTGAAGATGTGCTCAAACAGCTCAGGGCAGAGCGCGCGCCGATTTGCGGGGTGGAGATGTATCACCCCTCCATAATGGGCATTCTCAATGTAACCCCAGATAGCTTTTCCGATGGAGGCCAAAACGCAGGTCACGAGGTGGAAAACGCAGAACGCATGATGAAGGACGGCGCAGATATCCTTGATATCGGCGGGGAATCCACCCGACCAGGCGCAGATTTTGTGCCAGCTGAAACAGAGGCCGGACGGGTGCTTCCGGTGATTGAGGCGCTCACCTCCAAGGGCCTCGGCCCGCTATCCATAGATACCCGCAAAGCCGTTGTGGCCAAAGCCGCGCTCAAAGCTGGGGCCGGGCTGTTTAATGATGTAACGGCGCTGACTTTTGACCCTGAGAGTTTGAAAGTAGCAGCGGAATCCGGAGCTGCGATCTGCATAATGCACTCCGTTGGCACACCCGAAAATATGCAGGAAAACCCTCGCTATAACAATGTCTTATTAGACGTTTATGACTATTTGAATGAGCGTGTTGAAGCCTGTGTTGCCGCAGGTATTCCGCGCGCCTGTATCATGGTGGACCCGGGTATTGGCTTTGGTAAAACGCAAGCCCATAACCTTTCTTTAATGCGAGGCCTCAGCCTGTTTCACGGGCTGGGCTGCGCCATTCTGCTTGGCGTTTCCCGCAAAGGTATGATCGGCAAAATCGCCGATGAACCCAGCCCTGAGCGGCGTTTCGCCGGATCAATAGCACTGGCGCTTGAGGGTCTCAATCAAGGGGTGCAGATGCTGCGGGTGCATGATATTGCTGAAACCAAACAGGCAATCGCGCTGTGGAGCGCGCTTAACACCGAGGCTTAAATGAACCGTAAATATTTTGGCACCGATGGCGTGCGTGGCAAGGCCAATATTCACCCGATGACCGCCAAAATGGCGCTTAAGCTCGGTGCCGCCGTCGGGCAATATTTTGCCTCGCATGAGGGCAGCAAGCGGGTGATTATCGGCAAGGACACCCGCCGCTCCGGCTATATGATCGAAAACGCGCTGGTGGCGGGGCTGCTCTCTGTCGGCATGGATGCTTACCTGCTCGGCCCCGTGCCAACCCCCGCTGTGGGGATGTTGACACGCTCCATGCGGGCAGATCTTGGCATCATGATCTCCGCCTCCCATAACCCCCACCATGATAACGGCATCAAGTTTTTCGGGCCGGACGGGTTTAAGCTCTCGGACGATGCCGAATTGGCCATCGAGGCCCTGCTGGATGCAGACCCGGCGCTGGTGGAAGCCACCCAAATTGGCC
>JAJRRX010000303.1 GCA_024279075.1 Alphaproteobacteria bacterium
AAGCCGGTCTTGGCCATAAAACATATCGCCGTTAGCGATATAGGTAGGGGAGCCGAACGCGGATGCGGCTATGGCATCGCTGGTATTTTGCTGGTAAATCTCCAATGTCTCGTCGCTCCTGGCGGCTTCCAAAATCTCTTCAGCAGGCAGGCCAGCGGCTGAGATGATGGTGGCCAATGTGGCGGGGGCTGCGAGGTCTGCGTGGTTTTTCCAATGGGCCTCAAGCAACCCATGCGCCAGCGCAGCGGGGCTTTTTCCTGACATATCAGCGGCGATAATGCTGCAGTTGGCGAGGGTTACATCATTTGCGTGATTGGCAGGAATGCCGCGCCCCAAGGCGGCGCCGCGCAGCTCGCCCCAGCGCTCAATTTCGCGGCCAAAGAAGTAGTTTCGATAGGCAGCGCTGCGCTTGGGTGCCCCGTTTGGGTGAGCCGCCGCCACAACTTTGCCCAGATCAATTGGGCGAAAGCGAATTTCACGCCCGGCTTTGTGTGCGATTTCGTAAAACCGCGTGCTGCCAAGATAGGCAAAAGCGGAATGGGCGGCGAAGAAATAGGTGATATCGGGCATGAGGCCTCCTTTTGGCATTTCTCACTCCACCACATCTTGACCGCCCCGCGCAAGCCCCCTATATAAGCGATGAGAGGATGGCGCGGGCGAACGCCTCGCCAACTTGGTCAGGTCCGGAAGGAAGCAGCCACAACGAGTCCCGTTTGGGTCGATGTCCAGCCTCTCACCTTATTTTGACGCCCGTATAGGCCCGCATAGGAGGATTATTATGATTGTAATTCAAACCCTCCGGGCGTGCGTTTAGCATCTATAGCAGCCCGATGAATCACGGCCCTTGGCGGGCCTTCCCGAATTTTTTCGAGGCTAACTCATGAACAATTATACTTTGCCCGAGCTGGGCTGGAACGCGCATTTTGCGGCGCAACTGCACGATAACCTGATCCCGATGCGGGTGATGGATATTCATAAATCCTTCATTGGCACCTATGGGGCGGATGGCCCTGAGCGGCTAAATATGACCCTTGATCTGGTGGAGCAGGGCGTGACCGTGGGCGATTGGGTGCTCAAAGACCCTGAAACCAACCAACCAGTGCAGGTGCTAGAGCGCCAAACGCTGCTAAAGCGCCGCAATGCCCGCACCAATATGGATGACCAGCTCATTGCCGCCAATGTCGACACGCTGTTTGTGGTGTCGTCTTGCAACAAAGATTTTAACGTCGCGCGGCTGGAGCGCTATTTTGCGCTGGCGTATCAGGGCGGGGCGGAGCCGGTGCTTATTCTCACCAAGGCGGACCTTGTGGATAACCCACGCGAATATGAAGCCGAGGCCATGCGCAGCCTGCCGGGTGTGGCTGTGTTTGCGCTGGATGCGCTTGGCCCTGCCACGCCGGAAAAGCTCGCGCCCTATTGTGGCGAAGGCCAAACCGTAGCCCTGCTTGGCACCTCGGGCGTGGGCAAAACCACCCTGACCAATGCGCTGACGGGGCTTAATCAGCTGACCAAGGATATTCGCGGTTCTGATGCCCGTGGGCGGCACACCACCACGGCGCGCTCTATGCATCGGATGAACGCGGGGGGCTGGCTGATTGACACGCCCGGCATGCGGGCCTTGCGGCTGGCGGATGCCCGCGAGGGGCTGGAGGCGGTGTTCGCGGACATTGAAGAGCTGGCAGAGCAGTGCCGCTTTAACGACTGCGCCCATGAGAGCGAGCCGGGCTGTGCGGTGCGCGATGTGGTGGAGCCGGAGCGGCTGAAACGCTGGCGAAAGCTGATGAATGAGGAGCTTTATGGCAACGAAACCATTGCTGAGAGCCGCGAGCGCTATCGGCAAATTGGAAAGGTTCATGCGGGCGGTAAGGCGCGGAGTGCGGCGAAGCGCAAGGGGCGGTAGAGCTGCAATTATAGGTAGATTTCAGCTGCATTATTTTGGCCTTATAGCAGAAAGATTCTGCATAAGTTTCAACATTTTTACATTGAATGTATGCTCATAACCTATTGAATTATAACTGCAATAATAGTGGTAAAGCAATTTATTAACCTAGGTTAATAAATTGATCGAATCTGCAACCTTATGGGGAGAGGCAGGATAATGGGCTTGCGCCTTTGCCGAGCTGCATTCTATTGCACTATTGCCGCCAACGCCTCCACTAGCTCGCTAAAGATCGCATCGTCGACCCGCGGCGCGTGCTGATTTAGCACCTTCATGGCCAGCCAAAGCGCGCGTTTGTTGTTGGCTTTTGGCCCCACGTCTTCTCCCACACTTAGCTGGCTCAGGAGCGTGGGAAAGCTTGCTTCTGGGGTAATGTCCAGCAAGCATTCTGCCAGCACGATATCCTCATTCCAGCCAAAGGGCTCATCGGCGCGGAGGTAGGCGGAAAGCAGGGGTTTCCAGCCAATGCTCCCGCCTGCATCATGTATAGATTGGGCCAAATAGGTGGCGTGGCTCAGGAAATGAATATAGTGGCCTTCGGGGTTTTTCACTCTGAAATCTGAGAGGCCTTCTAGAAGCGCGGTCAGTCGCTGGCTTAGCTGCTTGAGGCTGTTGGTGCTTAGCGTATTGGTATCTACGGCCGCGCCATAAAATAGCAGGCAATAGGATTTGATAACCGGAGAATTGGTGCGCTGGTAGAGAGCAGAAATCTGTTTGATTGTGGCCACTGCGTTGAGGTTGCCTGCTGCGCAAGCTGCGTAAAGGGCTTGGTAGCGTGCTTCGGCATTTTCCTCTGTGACGTTGGAAAGGTCGGTAGGGAGCATTCAAAATCCTTCGCTTTATTCTGGGTTGGTTATAGCGTGATTGTGCGCGTTTTGGTGTTAAAACTGGTGGCAATGGGTGTCGTAAATATTCAAGATTGCTGGATCGAAATGGGTTAGGTTGTGGGTGGCTTAAAGGAGAAGCAGATGAAATTTGGATATACCATTCTATATGTTCCCAATGTGGAAGAAACCCTGACATTTTACCAGCGGGCCTTTGGCTTTGAGCGGAAAATGCTACATGGTAGCGGGGGTTATGGGGAGTTGGAAAGCGGAGAGACAACCCTTGGCTTTGCGGATTTTGCGGGGATGAAAGAGCTTGGTAAAAATCCGGTTGCGGCCAAGGCCGATGCGCCGAGCTTTGAGCTGGCGTTTACCACCCAAAACGTGGCGGAGGCAGTGAAAAAGGCGGTGGCGGCGGGGGCGGAGCTGGTGAGCGAACCGGCGGATATGCCATGGGGGCAGACGATTGCTTATGTTGCCGATATAAATGGTTTTTTGGTCGAACTTTGCACGCCTATTCAGCCGTAGCCCAGCGATAGGTTGGGGGCATATTTCGGGGTGGTGCCGAGCCATTGCCTGAAGGCGCGGGTCATGTGGGGTTGGTCGGCGAAGCCCGTGTCGAAGGCGGCCTCGACCAGTGCCGCGCCTGATGACAGCAACCGTGAAGCCTTGCGCACCCGTGCGAGGGCGAGCCAGCGGGCGGCGCTGCGGCCCGTGTGGCGCTTTAACCCGCGTTGCAGCCGCCGTTGGTGGATGCCTAAACGGGCGGCGGCATGGGCCACGCGGCCACCCTCCAAGGCCTGTTCTTGCAGGGCCTCAAGCGCATCTTCGACCAGCGGCTCAAGCTTTGTGAAGGCATAGAGGCGGTCTTCTATGCCTGTGTGGTCGGGGGGGAGGTTGTGTAGGGATTTCAGTAGATCAGCAGCGGAAAACCCAATCCCTGCCCGCATTCGAAAGCCTTTGAAATAGGTGTCTGCGGGCATTTCTATGCGGTAGGGAGTGTCATCCAGCGTGGTGACCTCCCAGCGTGGGGCATGGCCGGGATAAGCGGTGAAAAGCAGGTCTTGGCAGCCATCGGGGAGGATGGTTGCCAATGCGGTATTTTCCACCCGAGAGTCCCACGCCTGCAGCAGCATCAGGGCAGCTGTTGTTTGATGAATTCAAGGGCCAGTTGCAAGCCATCGGGCGCTATGCCGTGGCCGGTGCCTTTGGAAATATGGGTATACACCTCATAGCCAACCTTGGTCAGTGCATCCGCCGCCTCGGGCAGGGATTGCAGGGGCACCACCTCGTCCTCATCGCCGTGGATCAGAAGGATCGGTATATGGCTCAGGGCCTCGTCTTCCAGCGTTTCGGGGGCCAGCAAACGGCCTGAAAAGCCCACAACCCCGGCCAGCGGTTCGGCGCGGCGCGGGGCTATGTGGAGGGCCATCATCGTGCCTTGTGAAAAACCGATCAGCAGGGTGTGGTCGGAGTCCACCCCTTCGGCTTTCATGGTTTCAGCGAGCCAGTCGTTGAGTAGGGTGGCGGCCACTGCCATGCCCTCATTGGCCTCAACCTCGCTAGAGCCATCCAGCCACGGGATTGG
>JAJRRX010000304.1 GCA_024279075.1 Alphaproteobacteria bacterium
GCGCTATCATGACAAGATTTTTCATATCCGGCTTCCACGCCATCAGGTGAAGATATTGGAGAAGGAAATCCTGAAGGATATGGATCCGGAAGAGCGGCTTTGGCCTCGGTTTCGGCGGCCGCATCACTATTATTGGTAAGAGGAATGGCGGCCTTTGGTCGCCATTTACAAAAATATGCTTGAGGCATGGGGTGAAAGCGGACTTTGGCATTGCGTGTTCTGCTTTTTGAACCAGAAAGACCCAAACACCTTGAAATTTTGCCATGATTTTTGCCCAACTTTCCCAAAATACTATGCTCGGGCACGCGATGTTCTCGTATTTTTTGGCAGTAGGTCTGCCTCGATGAGGTACTTTTTCGCGGTGGTTTGATGAACTCCAAGCGTGTTGGCAACGCCTTTAATGGTCCCGAATTTTCTGAAAACACGCTCTAACTCGTCTTTTTGCGGTCGTATTTGGGTGTTTCCGCTGCGAATATTCACTTCTACAGACTTCAAGATATTGGAGACGGTTTTTTCTTTCATACCGTGTTTTTTGGCAAGGGCGTTTATGCTTTTCCCTGCTCGATATTCCGCGGCAAGATCCGCCGGAAAATCCACTCCGGCGATCAGCAACACTTTCTG
Source organism: Alphaproteobacteria bacterium (assembly GCA_024279075.1). Taxonomy (GTDB): domain Bacteria; phylum Pseudomonadota; class Alphaproteobacteria; order Rhodobacterales; family Rhodobacteraceae; genus UBA3077. The sequence continues at coordinate 622 of JAJRRX010000304.1, forward strand.
AGCTAGTCGGGGCTTTAAGCTGAATTTATCAAACAATTCCCGAAGACTACACGTCTTTGAATAGACCTCCCGAATTTCAGAATGTTCAATCCGCCTGACTTCATACATTCGTTCGTTATATACCCGCCCATGATGAAACGTCTTTGAGGGTAAGAGCACAAAATTTGCGTGGTCCCCTATTTCTATTTTTTTAAGGTATCGAATCTTTTCAACTATATTAGTGCTATTTTTCAATTTCGGTTTCATTTTTATAGATCAGCCAGCTTTTAAATTATCAAATTTATAAAAATTCGCCCAAAACAGCGCAAAGGGGGGTGAAGTGTAACTGTTTGATATTGTTAACATTTAGTATTGATTTGTTTGCTGTCTTGTGATTCGTTGGGCGTATACAAAGTTTAACCAATATCGGTCAGAAAATGAACAATTCGAGTGATCTTGAAATTCACGAGAGAGTGAAATTCAATTTACGTATGAAGCAAAGCTCTTTGGCTAAGCTCAGTCGCGAGTTGGGCGTAAGCTGTGGAGCCGTTGCCCTCGTAAGTAGGGGCCGCAAGCGTTCGCGCAGAATCGAACGAGCTATAGCTGAGAAGCTTTCGACAACGCCAGAGGCATTATATCCAAGCCGGTATGCTAAAAAGGAGGATCGCTCATAAGCTTACAGAGCATAGCCAACGCAGAAAGATAAAAGACCCCTGTGAAAATCGAGCAGCAACTCGAAACAGGAGCCTTTTGGTATCAGTGCTTACCGATATCGCATCTTCTGCTTTTTTCAAAAAATTGTCAACTGGCAACGCACCTGAATGCGGTTTGCCGGGGGATCAAACTCACGCAATTGAAAAAAGAAAGGCGGAGATGCAGGGCGCGTCGGCGCGGGGTTTTCCCGGTCGATAGCCTGCAGGCTCCGAGCCAAGATGAACGACGAAAACGATAACCTAAAACCCTTCCTGCCGCCGCTGCCAAGTAGAGCTTCACGGTTTCCCTCGCTCAGAACAAAGATCAGCTTGCATGGCAGCATGGTGATGCATCTTCCGGCGGACGCGCACCCGAGATGCCGCGTGTTTGAAAGCAATCTGGAGAAAGGCACGCTTTACCTGCTGGGCGCGCGGCGGGATGTGCATGATGTTTGGGATCAACCGCCCGGCGTTAAGTTCCTCGATGCGCATGGCAAGATGCGGGAGCATACATTTGATTTTCGGGTGGAGCTGACATCGGGTGAATGTGTTGCCATCGCCGTCAAGCCATGGGCGCGGGTGGTTAAAACCGATTTCCAAACGGAGCTGGCCTATGTGCAAGCCATGATGCCGCTGGCCTTTGCTAACCGGGTTATTCTGGTGACAGAGCGGAACCTTGATAAAATCGAAGTGCGCAATGCGGCTATGTTTCACGAGTTTCGCCAGCATGAGGATGCCGAGGCGGCAGCGCGGATTGGCACGATCATCGAAGGCATGTCAGCCCCAACCTTGATCAAGGACTTGGTGGCGAAATCAGGCTTGGGCGCGCGTGGCTTTAGGGCCGTGGTCATGGCAATCTATCGCGGCGGGCTTGTTGCCAAACGGAGGGCCGAGATTAACTACGGCGCGCTGGTAAGTGTGGAGGGCAACGCATGACCTTCCATATGCGATTTGAAGAGAGTGACCGGATAACGGTGCGCAACACGGCCTATAAGATTAGCACTCATACGGACACCGGTGTGCTGCTGGAGCACTTAAACCATCCGGGGCTGCGCACCGCGTTCACCTTTGAGGAGCTGTCAGACCTGCTGACAACGCAAGACCTGCGCATCGAGCGCCGGTATTTTGACGAGGCCAACCGGATAAATGCCCTGCGCAACGAGTATGACTTTCTGAGTCATTATCCCGCCAATATCGTGCGGACAGCCCTTTGGCAGGCCACCGTCTGCCAGGTGTTTTATGAGATGTATTTCCGGGGCGAGGTGCAAAAAACCACCGGCAGCGTGAAGGCTGCCTTGACCGAGATAAGGGAAAAGACACGGGAGATTATAGAAAGCGAGCAGTTCTTGGAGCGCAGTCGACGTGGGGGTGCGGATGTTCACGATAAGCTCTTGCCCGCCCCGTCAACCCTGCTCAAATGGTTCAAAACCTATGCTGAGGGCGGCTACCGCCCCACGGCGTTAATCCCGCAGTATCATCGCTCTGGCAACCGAACTGCGCGGTTTAGCATCCTTGCAACATCGCTCATGGCGCGGTGCATCGATAAATACCTCACCTATAAAGGGCCATCAAAAGAGCAGGTGGTTGCCGATACGATCTACGCCTTCAAGGACGAAAACGCCCTACGCATGAAGCGAGGGCAAGAGCTGTTGCGCGCACCAAGTGCGCGAACAATTCTACGGCGCATCGCCGAGTTGGACCCTTACTATGTTTGCGCCACCCGCGAGGGCATCGCTTACGCCAATAACAAGTTCAACCTGTTCGAGCGTGGCGTTACGACCACGCGGCCGATGGAACGGGTGGAGATGGATGAATGGAAGGTGGATGTCATCAGCCTTTTGGCCCCTACCGGATTGCTTGACCACTTGGACCCTGCGCAGATCGCGCGGCTCAAATCAGGGCGGCGCTGGCTTTATGCCGCTATTGATCACGCGACGCGCTGTATCCTGTCCTTGCGGCTGGCGGAATCTCCAAACGGGGTGGATGCTGTTCGAACGCTCGAAGAGATCACCCGAGACAAAACCGATGATGCCCGCGCCATGGGCTGCGCCTCTGGCTGGCATTATTTTGGAGGCATTTTTACGGTGGTCACTGATCAAGGGTCGGCCTTTATCTCCGAGCGGTTTA
>JAJRRX010000305.1 GCA_024279075.1 Alphaproteobacteria bacterium
AGCCCGATCATCGGAAGCAACAGGATGAGCAGCGCCCGCCCAAAGAGCGAGCGCGGCATGTAACGCTTGAGCCAGCCAAAGTTCATGGCTAAGGGTTAAGGGCGAAACCAGTCTAGCGCAAGGGGTGAGAGATGTTTAACATAGAGCATAAGCCAGAGATCGGCGTGGCCAAATGGCTGGCTGACGGGCTAGAGGTCGTGACCGCGCCCAATGCTTCACCGATGACATTTACCGGCACACAAAGCTATATTTTAGGCGAGCGAAACGTGGCTTTGATTGATCCGGGGCCAAAGGACAATGCCCATTTTGCCGCCTTGAAAAAGGCACTGAAGGGCCGGCGGGTAAGCCATGTGTTTGTGACCCATTCCCATGTGGACCACTCGCCACTGGCAGCGGCGTTTGAGGCTCCCGTGCTGGCTTTTGGCCCTAGTGGAGCGGGGATGAGTGCGGTGATGCAAGGCCTTGAGGGGCTGGACGGCGGGGAAGGAATAGACAGGGACTTTAACCCAGATATTCTGCTAGCAGAGGGAGAAGTGGTGCAGGGCGATGGCTGGGCGCTGGAGGCCATTCACACCCCCGGTCATATGTCCAACCATCTGTGTTTTGCCTTTGAAGGCGGGCTTTTGAGCGGTGATCATGTAATGGCATGGTCCACCACGCTGGTTTCGCCGCCCGATGGTGATCTAACGCAATTTATGGCCTCCTTGCGCAAACTACAAACGCGGAGCGAGGCGCGCTACTTTCCTGGTCATGGGCCGGTGTTGGAAGATCCGCAAGCTATGCTAGCTTACCAAATTTCCCATAGGCTAGCGCGCGAGGCGCAGATTTTGGAGGCTTTGCCGGGGGGGGTGCCCGCGATCACCGCGCAGGTGTATAAAGGGCTGGACAGCCGACTCTTGCCGATGGCGGCGCGCAATGTTTTTTCACATTTGATTGATCTTAAGCAGCGTGGCAAGGTGCTCAGCGATGGCCCTTTTAGCTTTGGCGGGCATTTTGAACGGATAGACTAACATGGCGAAAATTATACTTGCGCTGCTTCTGATGGCCTCGCCCTTAATGGCAGCCCCGATGGGGCATGAAGCCACATTGAGGGCCTTGATGCCCGAGCAAGGCCGCTTGCTCAACGGGGTTTTTCCGGGGGGGTATACCGGCGAGGAAGATGATATCACGCCCGCGCAAGTGCGCGATTATGAGCGCCTTTTGGGCAAGCGAGTGGCATGGGTTATGTTTAGCCATAACTGGTTTCAGGGGCGGGCTTTTCCGGCGCAAACCGCAGGCTGGATACGCGGGCAGGGCGCAACACCTTACATTCGCCTGATGCTGCGCTCCAACACACTGCAAGAGCGCCCCGACCCGCTTTTTACCTTGCAAGCTATTATAGATGGTGATTTTGACGTTGATCTTGCTGCGTGGGCGCAGTCCGCCGCTCGCTTTGGCACGCCTATTATTTCCGAATTCGGCACCGAAATGAATGGGGAGTGGTTCCCGTGGAATGCGCGCTGGAATGGTCGCCGCAAAGGCGGTGCACGGTTTCAAGCGGCCTATCGCCATATCATTGATATTATGCGGGCCAATGGGGCCAGCAACGTTATTTGGGTGTTCCATGTCAATAATCTGGATGGCCCAACCCGTGCATGGAACCGCTTTGAGCGCTATTACCCGGGCGATGATTATATAGATTGGCTTGGCATATCTATTTATTCCGCCCAAAGTCCCAACGCGGAATGGACGGTCGATTTCACGCGATCCTTGCCTGAAGTTATGCGCCGTTTTTCGCGGTTGGCACCTGAAAAACCAGTGATTGTCGCTGAGTTCAGCACCGATGTGCATAACCTGCAAGAGCCTGCCGCAGCGTGGGCTGATGCCGCGCTTACGCTGATGCGGTCTGGCCGCTACCCAAACCTGATCGGCTTTAACTGGTGGAATGAAACTTGGCCCAATGGCGATGATCCCGCAGATGCAACCGATTTTCGCGTCGCCTCCAGCCCCGCTCTTATCGAGGTTATGCGCAAGCACCTTGCCAGCGCGCAAATACAGGGCCGGCCCTAAAACCAAGCGGCGCGTCAGGCGTTGCGCTTTGTTGCCATATTGTGCTCGCGCCGCGCACTAACGGCAGCGCCTTTCGCGAGCGCTATTTGCTGCAAACACAAAGGCCTCAGTGCGGCGCGGGCACGATATTGCAAAGCCAACCACCGCCAGACGCGCCGCATCAGGACTTCGCGCGCAAAACAATTTTTCCAACTTTGGTGATTATCCTCTTGTGGCCTCAAAACGGCTTTGCTATATCGCCCTCACCGACGCTTCATGCGTGGCCTGTTCCGGCGTAGCTCAGTGGTAGAGCAGTTGACTGTTAATCAATTTGTC
>JAJRRX010000306.1 GCA_024279075.1 Alphaproteobacteria bacterium
AATGGTCGGGAATTACACACGCCACGCCGATGAAGGGCCGCAAACTATTGTGGTGCAGGTGATAGACGGCAAACTATTTTGCGCACGTGAAGGCGACGGGTTTGAAATGTGCAATGGGTTGGAGCTTTCAGACGATTCGCGCTGGCGCGGGCGGACGATGAAGCACCCGGATATGCCCGGTTTTATGACCTTCAACGGCACCGCAAGTTTTAGCGAAACCCAAATGAACCTGCGCGGCTGCGCAATGGGCGTTTGTGATGCAGAGACATGGGACAAGCAATAAGCTTTACCCCTCGTTCCAAGCAATTCCCTCCGGTGCTGTAGCACCGGACCACGCCTCGCTGCGCTCGGTGGCGGCGCTTTAACTCTTGTGGGAGACGCGAGGCCTCGCCCGCGCCGCCGTCAAGCTTTTGTGATTGCTGCAAAAAACAAAGGGCTGGCCCCTTGGCAATGCCAGCCACAAGCGCAAACGTCGCAGCGCGGCGCGGGCCAAGATCTGCAAAGTAGAGCAACCCTTGACGCGCCGCACCGAGCGAAGCGAGGCCACGCCCAACGGGAAGACCCATTTTGCGCAGCAAAATGGCGTCTGACGGGCGGGAGTGACTCGACGCTTTACGCTATGTGTTGCCCGGCTCAGTGCCTAAAGTGGCGCATTCCGGTATACACCATGGCGAGACCAGCTTCATCGGCTGCATCAATAACCTCTTGATCCCGCATTGAACCTCCGGGCTGAATAACCGCGGTTGCCCCCGCCTCAGCGGCCGTAATCAGCCCATCGGCGAAGGGGAAGAAGGCGTCTGACGCCACCACCGATCCAATGGTAGGCACTTCGGAAAGCCCAAGGACCTCGGCCATATCTTGTGCTTTGCGAGCGGCGATGCGAGTGCTGTCTACCCGGCTCATTTGGCCAGCGCCAATGCCCACAGTCGCGCCGTTTTTCACATAAACAATCGCGTTGGATTTGACATGTTTGGCCACTTTCCATGCAAAGAGCAGGTCGGCCATTTCGGCTTTGGTTGGCGCGCGCTTGGTCACAACCTTAAGGTCTTCTGGCAACACAAACCCGTTATCCTTATCTTGCACAAGCCAACCGCCAGATACCTTGCGCCATGTTTGCGCGGGGGTGGTCACATCGGGCAAGCCACCCGTTACCAACAGCCGCAGGTTTTTCTTTTTGGCAAAGATCTCGCGGGCTTCGTCGGAGACCTCAGGCGCGATGACAACCTCGGTGAAAATCTTGGTGATCTCGGCGGCCGTATCCGCCTCAAGCCGTTGATTAAGCGCGATAATGCCGCCAAAAGGCGAGACGTTATCGCAGTTAAAGGCGTTTTGATATGCCTCTATCATAGTGCCGCCACGGGCCACGCCGCAGGGGTTAGCGTGCTTGATAATGGCACAAGCGGGGCCGTCGGCAGGGGCAAATTCCGCCACCAATTCAATCGCGGCATCAGTATCGTTTATGTTGTTGTAAGACAGCTCTTTGCCCTGCAACTGCTCAGCGGTGGCCACGCCGAGGCGATCAGAGCCATCCAGATAAAACGACGCGGCCTGATGCGGGTTTTCACCGTAGCGCAGAGTTTGCGCCAAGGTGCCAGCCACGGCGCGGCGGCGCGGGGTTGCTACGCCGATGGCCTCAGCCATCCAAGTGCTCACCGCCGCATCATAGGCCGCCGTGCGGGCATAGGCGATTTGGGCGCGCTTTTTGCGGAATTTCGGGCAGGTTGCGCCGTTATGCTGGCCCATGTCGCCCAGCAGGGTGTCGTAATCTTCGACATCGACAATCGTGGTCACAAAACCGTGGTTTTTGGCCGCCGCGCGGATCATCGCAGGGCCGCCAATGTCGATATTCTCGATACAGGTGTCATAATCCGCGCCCGCCGCGACCGTGGCCTCGAAGGGGTAAAGGTTGACCACCAGCAAATCAATCGCGCCGATACCGTGGGCCTCTAGCGCCGCCACATGCTCGGGGTTATCGCGCAGGGCCAGCAAGCCGCCATGCACGTTTGGGTGCAGGGTTTTCACCCGCCCATCCATCATTTCAGGAAATTTCGTAACGTCGGCAACGTCTATAACCGGCAGGCCCGCCTCGCGCAGGGCTTTGGCGGTTCCGCCGGTAGAGAGCAGCTCTACGCCGAAATCATGCAGCTTACGGGCCAGATCAACGAGGCCAGTTTTATCTGATACTGACAGAAGCGCGCGGCGGATGGGGAGGTTTTGGGAGGGCATTTACTTTTCCTGTGTAGGAGGTGGAAATGGGCTAGAGCCGAGTAAAGCTCCAGCGAATGGCGCCTACATAATCCAAGGTGCGCCCCATCACAACGATTTGTTTGGTCGCACGCGGGGCGGTATGGGTGCGATCAAGGTAGATCGAGTCCAAAAGACAGGTTAGCCCGCCCTCTTGTTTAAAAACCCAGCTTTCCGCATTGGGCAGGGTTAGCGCAATGCCCTGCTCCTCTTTTACGGCGCTCACCTCGGGGTGGAGGTGAAAATGCAGCATAAAGGAATGGCCGCGCGCGGGGCAGGAGAGCACATCGGCAGGGTGGGTCTCACTAGTGGAGGGCGCCAGCGGAAAGAGGCGGTCTTCTCCGCTTAGCTGTTTGCCATTGGTGGCAACCAAAATCCGGCGCTCATGGCTTAGACCAAACGCCTTGGCAAAGCCTGTTTGCGTGGCTGCAAGCCAAAGACTCTCCAAATCCTGCGCGCGCTCGGCTTGCACCTCGCCCTTGGCTGGGCTTTGGCCCTCGATTGTCAGCGCATTATGTGCGGCGGCTTGGGCGCAGGCGCTCGCCCAACTGCCCCCCTGCCGCGCGCCGGGGCCACAATTATTCAGCATGGGCCACCTGCCCGATGCCATTTCAAAGGCCAAGGCACTTAGATGAATATCGCTTGATGGCGCGGCATCCATGATCACGGTAATGCGCCCCGCTGAGAGCCGCTCATAGCCCATAAACCGAGTGCGGGTGCTGCTGGCCCGTAGCTGGGCATCGGCTAAGGCTTGGTCTAGCTGCCCGTTGGCACCGCGCCCACCGCCATGAAAGCGCGCCAAGCCGCCATCCCCAAAGCGCAGCGCCCGCAGGCCCGGTGCCGTGCGCTCCAGCGCACCAGCAATAGCGGGGTCGGCGGGGTGGCCCGTCGCCTCAAGCAGTTTGGCCGACCATGTCAGCAGGGTAAAGATTTCGGCCAGCGTTTCGGGTGTGCGGGTCGGGATGCTGCCATCCTCCCCTATCCAACTATGGCAGGTTGCTGCCAGCCCCTTTAACGCTGGCCGAAGCGCATATTCGCAGCCC
>JAJRRX010000307.1 GCA_024279075.1 Alphaproteobacteria bacterium
CCCCAATACAGGCGACGGCCTTGCCTCTGATAGCGGCGTGCTGGTGCTCTCAGAGGAGAGCCAAGCCGAGCAACTGCGCTTGCGCAATGCAGACGCCGCTGCCCTTGCCGCCGCTGCTGCCCAGCGCGTGGTTATTCAGCCAGGCCAAATGCCTGAAGTGGTTGCGGGGGTCAATATTATCACCTACGCGCGTGAAACCACAAATAGTGTTGGGGCGCGCCTATATCGCCGCCCTAGCATCCGCCGCACCAGCACCGCCTCGCAATGCCGGAAATTTAGCAGCGCCGATGCGGCCCAGCGCAACTTCCTTGCCAATGGTGGCCCACAAGATGACCCACTTAATCTGGACCCCGATGGCGATGGTTTTGCTTGCAGTTGGTCGCCAGAGGCTTACCGCGCTTTGGTGCTGAACTAGGAAAACAGCGTTAAAACCGAGCGCGCTTGGCTTTAACACGGCACCCGTTGTTGTTTAGTTAAGATGCGTGCGCAGGGCCTTTGCCGCAGCAAATGGTGTGAGCGCTATCGCAAACAGGGTAAGCCCCGCCATCAGTATAAAAGCCGAGGTCGGGTCCAGCCCATCGGCGGCAAGGCTGGTGGCTTTGGCCCCAAAAATCAGCGTCGGGATATAGAGCGGCAGCACCAAAAGCGAAAGCAGCAGCCCGCCGCGCTTAACCCCAACCGTTATCGCCGCCCCTGCTGCGCCAATAAACGAGAGCGCAGGCGTGCCAGCGGCAAGGCTCGCGACCAGCCACAGGTAAGCACCGTCCGGCAAGTTAAGCGTTAAGCCCAGCACGGGAGCCATGATCACCAGCGGCAAGCCGGTGGTAAGCCAATGGGCAAAGGCCTTAACCGCTACCAACTGCTCAAGCGGCATTGGCGAGAGGGCTAGGATGTCGAGCGTGCCATCTTCGCTATCGGTCTGGAACAAACGGTCGAGCGAGAGCAGGCTGGCCAGCAAAGCCCCTATCCACAAAATACCCGGCGCGATTTGCCCGAGGATCTGCTGATTGGGGCCAACGCCAAACGGCACCAGCATCACCACGATCAGGAAAAAGCCAAGCCCAAGCCCTGCCCCGCCGCCAGAGCGCAGGGCTAGGCGAAGCTCGCGGATCAGCAGCGCGATCATTCCCAGTCCCCTTTCAGGAACGGGTCATGCTCGGGGGCGTCTGCTTTTGGCTCATAGGCCTGCATTTCAAAGCTGCGCGGGGCTTTGAGGCCAAGGTCAATATGGGTGGCGATAAAGGCGATGCCGCCTGCGGCGCAATGGGCATCTATCGTTGCAGCAAAGCGGGCCGTGGTTTCGGTATCAAGCGAAACGGTTGGCTCATCCAACAGCCAAAGCGGGCGGGCGGTAACAGCGATGCGCGCCAGCCCAAGGCGGCGCTTCTGGCCCGCCGAGCAGGCATGGGCTGGGCGATCCGCAATCTCGTCTAGTCGAAAATCTTGCATGGTTTGCGCAAGGTTTTTGGCCTCAAACAGCTGGGCCCAAAATTGCAGGTTTTCGGCAACCGTTAGTTGGGGTTTGATCGCATCCAAATGGCCCGCATAGGTAATTTGGCCGTGAAAGTCATCGCGGTTGGAAAAGGCGGTGCCATTCAGAGTAATCTCGCCCGTTTGCGCCGGAATAAGCCCTGCGATCACCCGCAAAAGGGTAGATTTTCCCGCGCCGTTAGGACCGCGCAAAAGCACCGCTTCACCCGCCGCGATTTCCAGCGAAAGCTCGCTAAAAATCGTGCGCCCACCGCGCTGGCAAGAAAGGTTGTTTACCGAAAGGCTCATGGAGGAGGCTTAGCTTATTGGCGCAATAGGGGGAAGAGGAAACGGCAAATCAAATGTATAAGATATTTGACATGTAGTCATAAATAACATACTCAATGTATAAGATATTTTACATGATTCGATAAAAAGGAGTGTTGAAATGAATTTCGAAGTTAAAAACACCTATGCGGGTCTCGTTAGCACGGTGGTTATTTTCGCTGTTTATTACCTCGTGGTTTCAGGCATGTATGCCGAGGGCCGCTTTGCAGGGCCCGAGGGCCTAGCGCTGCTTGGCAAGGCGATATTGGCGCTGATGGCGGGCGGAATTGCCGTGCATATCGTAGTGCTGATTCTCGCCAACATCGTATTTGCGGTGATCCAGAGAGACCCAAAGCCAAGCTTTGTCGTCGATGAGCGCGACAAAATGATCGAACTGCGCGGCTTGCAGGTGTCCTATTATGTTTTTGGTGCGGGCTACGTGATTTCGATGGTCGCCCTAGCCATGGGCATGGGCGCGTTTGGTGTGTTTAACCTGCTTCTGGCATCCTGCGCGATTTCGGCATGGGTTGAGGCCGTTTTGCGGCTGGTGCTGTATCATAGGGGGTTTTAGCATGGCCAAGGGCAAGGTTGAAAACATCATCCGCCGCCTGCGCTTTGAGCAGGGCGAGATGACCCAAAAAGCGCTGGCTGAAAAGGTCGGCGTGACCCGC
>JAJRRX010000308.1 GCA_024279075.1 Alphaproteobacteria bacterium
CGCTGTTTCAACCGCATCAAGGACTGGCGCTCATTGTCATTGCGGACTTTCCGGTGCCCCGAAACGTTCCTTGCCGCCGCACACCTCGCCGCAATCGTCATTTGGTATTTATGAGTCTACGCCCTAACAGAGATTTATTGCAGCCGAATGCATAATCAAGAGCCTTTGCCACGCGCTGCCAACCTTGAAATATCGTAGATCGTTTCTTCAATCAACAACGCTTCTTGCATGCCTACACCCGTGCTTCTCCGCCCATAAATCATGGCAATAGCCGCTGCGGCCTCGATGGTTTTTTGGTCTTGGAAGCCCAAGGTATGCCCCGGAGCGGGGTTGAAACGGGCATAGTGCGGGTGCTCGGGGCCTGTCAGGATGGTTTTGAACCCTTGCGTGGCTATTGGCCCCGCCGCCACATAAAGCTGCAATTCATTCATGCGCTCTTGGTCAAAGCAGATCATGCCTTTATCGCCGTGCACTTCGAAGGACAGGCGGTTTTTGCGCCCCCATGCCACGCGGGAAGAAGAAATAACCCCTTGCGCGCCGCTTTCAAAGCGCAGGAGTGCACTGGCGATATCCTCGTTTTCCACCTCCGCCGTGCCGGAGCCATCTTCCAGCGGACGGGTGCGGTGCACCGTTTGCATGTCGGCGGCGACAACGGTTGGTGGCCCCATCAGGCGGTTGGCCATGCTGATCAGGTGGCAGGTCAAGTCGCCCAGCACACCCAGCCCCGCCTCGGCGCGCAGAGAGCGCCATGTCCACGGGGTGTTGGGGTCGGCTTGGTAGTCCTCGTCTACAATACCGCGAAAGTGGATCAAGCGGCCGATGGTGCCTTGCTCGATCAGCTCTACCGCGTGCAGGAAGGTCGGGTTTTGGGTGTAGTTATAGCCACACACCGCCGCCACGCCTGCCTTTTCCACCGCACGGGCCATGGCGCGGGCATCCTCAAGGTTCACCGCCAAGGGTTTTTCGCACCAGATATGCTTGCCCGCCTTAGCCGCCGCAATCACCATGTCCGCATGAAGCTTGTTTGGTGTGGTGATCGAAACCACATCCACGGCGGGGTCCGAAATGGCGGCGCGCCAATCATCCGTGGCGCGGGCAAAGCCGAATTGTTTGGCCATGGGCTGCGCCTTAACCATCGGTTGCTCACACAGCACCTCAAGGCGGGGGGTTACATCGGTATCAAACACCGCCTTAACCGCGCGCCACGCCAAAGCGTGCGCTTTGCCCATAAAGCCTGTGCCGATCAGGGCGACTCCGAGTTCCTTACCCATGTCCTACCCCAGTGTTGGCATTGTAAATTCAGGATCTGCCCGCACGCCCGAAGGCCAGCGGGTGGTCGTGGTTTTTATCCGCGTAAAGAACCGCACCCCTTCCATGCCGTGCATATGATGGTCCCCGAAGATCGAGGATTTCCAGCCGCCAAAGCTATGAAACGCCATCGGCACCGGAATGGGCACATTGATGCCCACCATGCCGACCTCGATATCCTGGCTAAAGTTGCGGGCCACATCACCGTCACGGGTGAACACCGCCGTGCCATTGGCATATTCATGGCCGTGTATCAGGTCCACTGCCTCTTGGTAGGACTGCTTGCGCACGATGGAAAGCACGGGGCCAAAGATTTCCTCGCGATAGCAGGTCATGTCCTCGGTCACGTTATCCAGCAAGGTGCCTCCCGTGAAATAGCCGTTTTCATAGCCCTGTTTGCTTTGTTTGAACGTGCGGCCATCGACCACCACCTTGGCCCCCTGCGCCTCGCCGCTATCAATATAGCCCTCGACCTTGGCTAAATGTTGCGCCGTAATCAGCGGCCCCATCTCGGAGTCTTGGTCCGACGCAGGCCCAATTTTAAGCGCTTCTATCTGCGGGATCAGCTTTTCGATCAGCGCATCGGCCACGGCGTCCGTCACCGGCACCGCCACCGAAATCGCCATGCAGCGCTCGCCAGCCGAGCCAAAACCGGCCCCCATCAGCGCGCTGGCGGCCATGTCCAAATCCGCATCCGGCATGATAATCATATGGTTTTTCGCCCCGCCAAGCGCCTGCACCCGCTTGTCATTGGCGGTGCCGGTTTGGTGGATATAGCGCGCAATCGGGGTCGAGCCAACAAAGCTCACGGCCTTTACATCAGGGTGGTGCAATAGCGCATCGACCGCCACTTTATCCCCGTGAACCACATTAAACACCCCGTCCGGCAAGCCCGCCTCTGTAAGCCATTCGGCCAGCAGCACAGCGGCTGAAGGGTCGCGCTCGGACGGTTTCAAGATAAAGGTATTGCCGGTGGCCAGCGCAATCGGGAACATCCACATCGGCACCATAACCGGAAAGTTAAACGGTGTGATGCCTGCGCAAACCCCGAGCGATTGCCGGACCATATAGCTATCCACACCCGTGCCGACATTCTCGCTAAACTCCCCCTTCAGGAAGCTCGGCGCAGAGGTGGCAAACTCGACCACTTCCAGCCCGCGTGTCAC
>JAJRRX010000015.1 GCA_024279075.1 Alphaproteobacteria bacterium
ACACCACTTTGAGATACCAAAACACCGTGCGGCAATAGGTTTTCATCGCCCAATAGGTGCCATCCACCGACCAAATAGCCAGCGGAGCAAAGAGAATGCCTTGCACCAAAAGCGTGCTATACATCAGGAAATCAAATACCAGAGACCGAACACGCAGCATGGTTAGGTTACGCTATGCAGGTGGTATCGCGCTGCCAGCCGCGAGGCCGCAAAGGCCGAGATGCCAACCAAAATCGGCACAAAGATCGGGTAGAGCCAATCTATGCCAGAAAGAGACATGCCAGAAAGCAGCCCGTTGGCCTCTGGTTGGGCCGGAAAAGACACAACCGCCACCATCGCCAATGCCATGCCCAACACAGCACCCAGCGTGGCACGCATGGTAATGCGGCGCACAAAAGCCCCGGCGATGTAGGAATCCCGCGCGCCCAGCAAGCGCAGGGTGCGAATGATATTTTGGTTGGAGGCCAGCGCGTTATGGGCCGAAAGCACCACGATGATCACGGTGATAATACCCGTGAGCATCAGCGAGAGCGCCACCATAATGCGCAGCCTTTGCGAGGCCGCTAAAACCGGTGCGCGCCATGTGCTGTGGTCGTCAAAACTGGCATCGGGGGCCTCGGCCTGCAGCCGCAATTTCAGGCTTTCCACATCGACCCCATCAGGGCCAAGGCGCACATCAATCATTTGTGGAATGGGCAGAGAATCGATCGGCAGGTTTCTGCCCAGCCATGGCTCTAGCAGGGCCACCTGTGCTGATTTATCAATGATATCTGCGCGCTCAACGCCTGGCGTGGTGCGCAGCACCCGTAATGCGGCCTCAGATTGTGCTTGCAGGCTTTCACCTTCAGCCACAATTTGCACTGTGGCTGTGCGAGCCAAATCAAGCGACCAATAATCTGCCAAGCGGCCAACGGCGAGCGAAAGCGTAAGCGCAAAAACGGCAATAAAGGCCATGGCCGCCGAGGCAAAGCCCGTGAGCCAAGCCGCGTTGCCTTTTGGCGGCACCACTTGATCGGAATTTGCGTCTCCAAACAGAAACGATAGCGGGTTGAAGCTCATAATTGCGCTCCCGCAAGGCTAAGTTGCCCTGCTTTTAGCCGCAATACCGAAGCAGGCACCCGGCCTTTGATCGAGCGGATAAGATTAAGATCATGCGTCGCCAGCAAAATGGTTTTGCCCATTTTATTCAGCTCAACCAACAGGGTCAGCAGCCGCTGCCCCATTTCCCAGTCAACATTGCCCGTTGGCTCATCGGCGACAATCATATCCGGGTCCATAATAACCGCGCGGGCAAGGGCCAGCCGCTGCCGTTCGCCGCCCGAAATCTCTTCGGGGTAAGCATCCGCGCGGTGGGCCATATCCACCCACGATAAAAGATCCTCAAGGTTGTCCATATTGTCCTCAATATTCTTGCCTGCCACCAAAAGGGGCAAGGCTATATTTTGACGAATGGTTAAATGGTTAAGGAACTGGCAATCCTGATGCACCACGCCGATTCGGCGGCGCATCTGGGTGATTTGCTCTCGCGAGAGCTTGGTAACATCCTGCCCGAGCACTTCTAGCGTGCCAGAATCGGGCATAAGCGAAAGATAGCACATTTTTAGCAGGGTTGTCTTCCCTGCTCCCGATGGGCCGGTCAGAAAGTGAAATGAGCCCGCCGCGAGCTCTTGGTCCACATCTTTTAAAATGGCGCGTGAGCCATAGCTAAACCCGGCGTTTTTCAGCGAGATCACGAATAATTTCCTCCAAATTTTGCAGACATTCACATGTTAACGCGCTAAGCTCAAGCCCTAAGCCTTTGATCCTCTTGTATAGCATGCGAAGGTAGGGTGTAATATTAACAATTGATTCGGGTGACCAGAACAAAAAGAATGACTACAGGATAAAACTATGCGGATAACATGCCCAAATTGCAAGGCCACTTACGAAGTGGGCGATGCCGATATCCCTGATGAGGGTATTGAAGTAGAATGTAGTGCCTGCTTAAAGCGCTGGATGCAGATGCCCGCTGGGTTTAAAGCCGAAACAGCGCCAGAGCCTGTTGAAGATATTCCAGCAGAGCCATTGGCCACCGCAAGCGCGCCCGAGGCGGACCCAGCCCCGTTGCCCGATATGCCCCCAGCGCCCGAAGAGGTGCGAGCGGCCCTTGGTGATGTGGAACCTGAAGCCATACCCGAGCCAGAACCTAAGCCCGAGGCGACTATATCAGAGCCCACGCCTTCAGAGGAAAGTGGCGCTGTTGTTGATTTCGCGTCTGCCAGCAGCCCAAAGGCCTCGGACTGGGAGGAGCCGGCTTATGACCCGGATTGGGAAAGCCACGAGACGTCAGAGCTTGCCGAGCCAACAGAGATGAACGCCCCGACCGATTTGCCAGACCTGCCACCATCAGCGGGCTGGCGTGTGCCTAAGCCACCCGATAGCGCATTTTTGGAACAAGATCCGCTTGACGAAATTTTGGCAGAAGTGAGCGCGGCGGCGTCTGCCAGTGCTGCCTCTACGCCCTCGGCACCTGATGAGGCTCCGGCTGCAACTGCGCCTTCTACACCTGCCGAGACGCCGGGGCGCGCTGATGATTCGGCGCCGCCTGCCCCCGAAATACAACCCGCCGCCGCGCCCTCCGCGCCAGAACCGGAGATGGAGACGGTAGTACCCGATACCCCTGCGCCAGAGGGCGACGCCCCGGAGGCGAACGCGTCCGTTTTGGAGGAGAGGACGCCTGACATTGATGACGGCGAGGCGGCAGCGGCTTTAAAGGTTGAGGCGGAAGAGACTCCGGAGATTGAAGCGGTTTCTGAAATAGAAGATGAGGGCGCACAATATTTTGATTCTGACCTTGCGCCCGATCTAGAATCAGAAATTGCTCCCGAACCCGAACCCGAACCCGAACCCGAACCCGAACCCGAACCCGAACCCGAACCCGAACCCGAACCCGAACCCGAACCTGTTGCATTGCATTGGAGCCAGCAGGCCAGCACTTTGGCCCCTGTTATTGCCAGTGCCATCAAGCCAAAGCCCGCACCGCAACAAGACGATCATTCGTCGGATGCAACAAAAGATATTGAAGACTTTATTCGCACCCGTGCTGATAGCGCTGCCGAATCCGCTCCGCGTGAGGCAAGGATGCCTGCCGCACCCTCGGCCGAAGAAGAAGTATTTCACCCGTGGGATGGCGAGGTCGCGCCCGATGTGGCAGATGAATCCGAGTCTGAGGAGGATGATTTTGAGTGGGACGAGCCGCCAAATGCCGATACGCCCCTCACCTTTGATCCTGAACCGGACGAAGATGACCCGATGGTTGAAGCTCATATGGCAGCGCTTGAACTGCAAAACAAAGAAGATTTGCACCCAGAGGTGCCAACGGCTTCCAATGTAATTCAGGCAGATATTCCGCAAGCGCCGCAACCAACAATCCCGAGTGGACATGGCCGGCCAATACGCGCGAAACCGGGAAAACCAACGCCGGTTGAATCGGCTGAAGATGTAGAAGCGGCGATTCGAGCGCAGCTTTCAAGTATGAAAAAACCACCTGTGCGGCCCGTGGCAGAAAGTGAACCTGCCAAAGGGGGGTTATTTGCCAAGCTGGCGAAAGCAAAAGCTCCAGTGGCCGCCGCGACTCCAGCACCACAGCCGGCCAAATCGGCGAACCCGCTCAAAGATGCGCTCGCGGATCTTGGCGATGAAAAAGCCCCGCGTTCGGGTAAGCGCACCGGCTTTATGCTGGTTATGATATTGTTTTTGCTAGCGCTGATTGCTTATCTTTTTGGTGATGCCCTTTCGGGTATGGTACCTGCTTTGGAGCCTTATCTCAGCGGTTTTTCCGGCATGGTAGACGAGTTGCGGGAAACGGTGCAAAGGCTTATTGGCGGGCTAGGATAGCCTTTCAAAAGGCCGCAGCGGGTATTTACTGCGGCCATCTTTATATCTAAATCGCCGTTTTCAGGCTTTCTTCTAGGTATATTTCACGTAGGCGGCGCGCGATGTCACCGACCTTGCCATCTCCAATTTGCGCGCCATCGATCTCTATCACTGGCCCTACAAACGTCGTGGCCGAGGTCACAAAGGCCTCTTTCGCGGCTTGTGCTTCCTCAATCGTAAAGGGGCGCTCCTCGATCTTGATTTGCGCTTCAGACGCATAGCGCAGCACGGCGGCGCGGGTGATACCGGCGAGGATTTCGGTGCCAAGGTTCCGGGTAACAATCGTGCCCTCGGCCGTAACGATATAAGCGTTGTTCGAGGTGCCCTCGGTGACAAACCCGTCTTCCACCAGCCATGCATCATCACAGCCCGCGGCCTTGGCGGCCATTTTTCCCATAGAGGGCGCGAGCAGTTGCACGGTTTTAATATCGCGGCGGCCCCAGCGGATATCCGGGATCGAAATCACTTTCATGCCGGTTTTTGCAATCGGGGAATTGACCACGTTTTTGGCTTGGGTGAAAAGCACAAGGCTCGGCTCCACATCGGGGTAGGCGAAATCGCGGTCGGCGATGCCACGGGTGACTTGCAAATAAACCAGCCCCTCCGTGAGGTTATTGCGCTTTATTAGCTCGCGGTGGATGTCGAGCAGCTCGTCAATGCTGCAAGGGGCTTTCATATCCAGCTCGCTGAGCGAACGTTCCAGCCGCTCGGTGTGGCCATCAAAGGCAAGGATTTTGCCGTCAATGATCGAGGTCACTTCATAGACCGCATCGGCCATCAGGAAGCCGCGGTCAAACACCGATATTTTAGCGTCGGTCTCGGGCAAATATTCGCCGTTTACGTATACAATTCTGCTCATGCTCATCCCCATAGTTCAGCGGTTGGCGGGTAAACCCCGCGCTCGTCATAGCGCAAAGGCGCGGTGCGGTCACGCGCCAAAAGCAACGGGCCATCGAGATCGACGATTTGCGCACCTTGGGCGAGCAGCGTGGCGGGGGCCATAGCGAGCGATGTGCCGACCATACAGCCGATCATCAGGGCGTAACCCTCCTTGAGTGCGGCCTGTTTCAAGGCTAGCGCCTCGGTCAGCCCGCCGGTTTTATCGAGCTTGATATTGGCCATATCATACTTGCCCTTCAAGGCTGGCAGGCTGGCGCGGTCATGGCAGGACTCATCCGCGCAAACCGGAAGCGGGCGCGCGATTTCGGCAAGCATATCATCGGCCACCGCGGGCAGGGGCTGCTCGACCACCTCGACCCCGAGGCGCAGGAGCGCGGGGGCAAGCTCGGTATAAAGCTCAGGCGTCCAGCCTTCATTTGCATCGACAATTATGCGGGTATCCGGCGCGCCTTTGCGCACGGCTTCAAGGCGAGCCATGTCATCCTCGCCGCCGAGTTTGATTTTAAGCAGCGGGCGGGCGGCGTGCTTGGCGGCCTGTTGCTGCATCTTTTCGGGGGTCGCGAGAGAAAGCGTGTAGGCGGTGATAACAGGTTCAGGCGTTGGCAACCCTGCCAGCTCCCAAACGCGCTTACCAGCCTTTTTGGCCTCCCAATCCCACAGGGCGCAATCAACCGCGTTGCGGGCCGCACCTGCGGGCAGGGCGGCTTGCAGATCGCTGCGGGTAATGCGCGGGGGCAGGCTTTCGATCTGGGCAATCACGCTCTCCATGCTCTCGCCGTAACGGGCATAGGGCACGCATTCTCCACGGCCATTTGCCCCGTCCCGCGAGACGCTTACGGTCACCACTTTGGACTCGGTGCGCGAGCCGCGCGAGATTGTGAACACCTCTTTGAGCGGGAAGGCTTCCGCCACACCGACGATCATTTCAAGGCCTCCACAAGGCGGGCGGCACCTTGGCGGTAGGGGTCCACGCAGGGCAGGCCGAGGTGCTCTTCCAGCTCGGCGAGGTATTCGCGGGCTTTTTCCTCGCCCAGTTTGGCGGTGTTCACCGACACGCCAGCAACATAGCAATCAGGGTTCACCACCTGCGCCATGGTCAGCGCGACATCGCGGAG
The DNA here is from genome assembly GCA_024279075.1 of Alphaproteobacteria bacterium. Classification (GTDB taxonomy): domain Bacteria; phylum Pseudomonadota; class Alphaproteobacteria; order Rhodobacterales; family Rhodobacteraceae; genus UBA3077. The sequence continues at coordinate 5,931 of JAJRRX010000015.1, forward strand.
TTTCTCCAAGCTAGGCAGGGTATAATCGGGCAGGCCGCGCATATGGGTGCGGGTTGGCTCATGGGCGAGGATCAGCGCATCGGGCTGGCCGCCGTGGATCAGCGCCATGGTGACGCCGGAATAGCTGGCGTGGAACAGGCTGCCTTGGCCCTCGATAATATCCCAGTGGTCGGGGTCGTTATCAGGCGTGAGGTATTCCACCGCGCCGGCCATAAAGTCAGCGATCACCGCATCCAGAGGCACCCCGCCGCCGGTGATCAGAATGCCGGTTTGGCCGGTGGCCCGGAAGGTCGCGTTCATCCCGCGCTTATGCATCTCGCGCTCCATGGCGATGGCGGTATACATTTTGCCAACCGAGCAATCGGTGCCAACCGCCAGCACCCGCTTGCCAGTGCGTTTTTTGCCGTTGGCGATGGGGTAGGCAACGGTAGGGATGCGGACATCATGCAAAGTGCGGCCATGCATTTGCGCGGCGGCCACCAGCGCGCCCTCATCCGAGAGCAAGTTATGCAAGCCTGAGGCAATATCCATGCCCGCAACAATCGCGGCTTCAAGCGCCGTGACCCATTCGGGTGAAATATGGCCGCCACGGTTGGCAACGCCGATAACAACGGTTTTAATGCCCGCCGCCACGGCCTCTTCCATCGTCATATCCGGTAGGCCCATATCGGCATTGCAGCCCGGCAGGCGGAATTGTGCTTTGGCATAATCTGGCCGCCAATCGCGGATGCCTTGGGCCACTTTGGCGGCTAGCGGGTCTACGGCGTCTCCAAGAAACAGGATGTAAGGGGCTTCGATCATAGTGATTCTCCGGAAATTGGGCTTGATTTGCGCCACAAATATCGCGGAGATCGTGGGAGGATTTAGTGATTGAGGCGTGGATTTGCGAAATGCTCGAAGATTGTTGCATTAAATTGGCGATTCGCGCGACAATCAGCGAATACCCGCTATGGCGGCGCGGAGAATCTTGTGTAAGCTGCGATGCTGTGCACGCGCCGCGCGGCAACATAGGTGCCTGCTACCGACCAAGCAAAGCCACCGGCGCATTTTCATTAACCACAAAATCTTTGGCCGGGCCATCAGCCACATTGGTATGGCGCTTATATTCATAGCGCATAATGTTGCCCTCGGGCTCTGAGTGAATAATCAGGCAACTGGCAAGGTGCTTGGCCCCGTCATAGATATCAACAAAGCCCCGCAAATGCGGCGCGGCTTCAGCATCCATCTCAAAGCCATCATCCGAAAGCCGTAGCAGCGGGTAGATCTCATCCCCGACATGCAGTCGTAGCCGGTTCTTTTTGCGTTGGGCTTGCTTGCGCGCGCGCTCTAGCCCGTTCAAAACCTCTTTAGATAAAAAAGCATCCATAAAAGCGCCTCCTTGGGTAAAAATGACCACAACTGGTTAATATTCGGTTGAGGCACCCTAACTCATCAAAAGCACTATATCGTGATTCGGTCAGACGACCAGAGGAATTTTTATCAAGGGGCGCTTGGTTGCCTTTTGCGCTTGCCTTTGAGGTGGGCCATCATCGCCGCAAGGTCTTGGCCCGCAACTGGCGCCTGTAAAACCGAATGCACGTTTGGCATGAGCTGAAAGATCGACCCGTCAGAGAAAAAGCTGGAAGAATTGACCGTGATCACCGGCACATCTGGCATGCGATAAGCCGCAAAATCAGCGATGGCGATCGCCCCGCCATCGGGCAGCACCAATTCTAGTATCAGCGCATCAAAATCTTGCGCGCGTAATTGTGTCATGGCTTCGCTTTGCGAGATCACCAAGGTCACATGAAATCCTTCGCGCTCAAGGAAGCTTCCCCAGAGTTTTCCTAGCTCGGCATTTTGTTGTGCGATTAGAACCCGCAAAAATCTACCTCTCAAAGCAATCCACACAGGATTAAGTAAATAAATTAATTATACCATTCGTATATGTAAAAATAATTGAATATATTTTCTTCTTGCCCTACTCAACATTTCCCTATTTTGCTACCCCGAAGTTAAAATAAAACATCAAATTTTGTATGTTTTTCCGTTAATATGTGAGTGAACACGTTGATTTATACGCTTATAAGTGTGGCTTTGCTGTTAGATTCCCTTATGGGAGAGCCAGACTGGTTGTGGTCTCGCCTGCCCCATCCGGTGCGGATAATGGGGTTTGGCATAGGTAAAGTCGATGAAAAGCTGAATGTTGGCCGCTACCGGCGGGCCAAAGGTGTGCTGGCGCTCGTAGGGCTTCTGCTGCTGTTTACCGGCATAAGTTGGGGGTTGGCCTGGCTCCCTGATTGGGGGCTTCTTGAGGTTTTAGGGGCGGCGATTCTCCTCGGGCATCGCTCGCTGGTGCAACATGTGAAAGCGGTGAGCGTGGCCTTACAACAGGGGCTGCCGCAGGGTCGCACAGCCGTTTCAATGATCGTGGGGCGCGATGTTGAGGCTTTGGATGAAAGCGCGGTCACACGCGCAGCGATCGAGAGCGCGGCTGAAAACTTTTCAGACGGCGTGGTCGCGCCGGTGTTTTGGTTTTTGCTTGGCGGCTTGCCGGGAATTATCGCTTATAAGCTGGTAAATACAGCGGATAGTATGATCGGCCATCGCTCTGAAAAATACCTCGCATTTGGTTGGGCAGCTGCGCGACTGGATGATGTTATGAATTACATTCCTGCGCGCTTGGCGGCCGGCCTGATCGCACTAGCAACGGGGGCAAATGCAGCGATCGAGGTGATGCGACGTGATGCGGGCCACCACCGCTCGCCCAATGCCGGCTGGCCCGAAGCCGCGATGGCGGGCGCGCTAGGTGTCGCGCTTTCTGGGCCGCGTGTGTATGATGGGCAGTTGACGGCGGATAGCTTTGTGAACGCTAACGGACGCAAGGATTTAGGGCCAGCTGATATTGACCGCGCCATCAAGGTGCTATGGCGGGCATGGATGCTTATGCTGGCGTGTTTGGTTTTGGGGGCGATGACTTATGGCTGGTAAAAAAGGGCTGGACCCAGAAGATTGGGCCGCATTTGAAGCAGAGGCGCAGGGGCTTTTAAAAGCCGCGATTGCTCAAATGGCGCGGGCTAGCGAAGGGCCGGTTTGGCAGCCGCTTCCGGAAGAGATGAAAGCCGCGTTGCAGGCGGATCTGCCAGCGAAAGGCAGCGCGCATGTGGCCGAGGCGCTGGCGCGGTTGCTGCCTTACGGCGTTGGCAATACCCACCCGAGGTTTTTTGGTTGGGTGCATGGCAGCGGCGGGGCGGCGTCTTTGCTGGCGGAAATAACGGCAGCGGCGATGAATGCCAACCTCGGCGGGCGGGACCACGGGGCGATTTACGTGGAAAAGCAAGTAGTTGCTTGGGTGCGCGAGATGTTTGGCTTTCCTTTAGGGGCAAGCGGGCTGGTGGTTTCTGGCACCTCAATGGCAACGATTGTAGCGCTGAAAGTGGCGCGGGATGCACGGCTGAACGCGCGGGCAACAGGTGTGGGCGCACATCGGCTGGTGGGTTATGCCTCAAACCAAGCGCATAACTGTGTGGCGCGGGCGTTTGATATGCTCGGGCTGGGGAGCGATGCTTTGCGGGCGGTGCCCGTGAACGCGGCGTTCGAGATGGACCTTGAGGCGCTGCGGGAAATGATGGCGGCGGACCGAGCGGCTGGCTATGAGCCATTCTTGCTGGTTGGCACGGCGGGCAGCGTAAATGTCGGCGCGTTTGATGACCTTGCGGGGCTGGCGAATATAGCCGCCGAGGCGGGGCTTTGGTTGCATATTGATGGCGCGTTTGGCGCGGCGGGGGTGCTTTCGGATGTGCTACAGCCTCGGCTCATGGGGATTGAACGCGCCGATAGCGTGGCGTTTGACTTCCATAAATGGCTACACGTCAACTATGACGCGGGCTTTGTGCTGGTGCGGGAGGGGGCGCTGCACAGAGCCGCTTTTGAGGGCGCGCCGGACTATTTAGCCAGTACGGATCGCGGCTTGGCCGCAGGCCGCCCGTGGCCGGTGGATTACGGCCCCGAGCTTTCGCGCGGCTTTCGGGCGCTGAAAATCTGGGCGCAAATCACATCCCTTGGCACCGAGGCGCTGGGCGCGGCAATTAGCCGAAATTGTGCGCAGGCATTGAAGCTTGCCGAAATGGTGGATGGTGAGCCGAGCCTTGAGCGGCTGGCACCTGTGGCGAGTTCGATCGTGGTTTTTGCACATAGGGATGGTGATGCCGCAACCGAGGAAATTGTGCTGCGCTTGCAGGAAAGCGGGCTGGCGGTGCCGTCGGTCACGACGGTGCGGGGGCGACGAGCAGTGCGGGTGAATATCACCAATCATCGGACGCGGGATGCTGATCTGCAGGTGCTTATGGATGCGGTTGTCGCAATTCACAATTAGATGCTGGCCGCGGTGGTGGCCTATCCTATCCGGCGCTGCGCCCCGGACCGTGCCTCGCTTCGCTCGGGTGCGGCGCGGCGAGGTTTGTGCTTGAGGAGACTCCGTGCCCGCGCCGCGCTGAGAACTCAGTGATTGTGGCGCGCCCATTTTGGAGGATTCGCCCCACAAGCCGCCGTTGCAGCGCGGCGCGTTGGCGGCTTTGGCCCAAGCACCGAGATTGACGCGCCGCCAAGGTGTTGCGTTACGCATTGATATTTGGCCAAAAGCTCTCTTACCAAGTCGCAAAGGGGGGATGAGGGGTCGGCTCCCTCTTGGCCGAAATTGGATTTGGCGCTATGCATAGGAAAATATCTATGAGGTGACCCCATGAAAACGGTAAAAGCTTTGGTTGTTG
>JAJRRX010000309.1 GCA_024279075.1 Alphaproteobacteria bacterium
ACCGCATGGCATAGCCGCCCCGATAAAGCGGTGCTGGAAACCACCCGCTTTGGCGCACAAGACCAAGCGCCGTTTGTGTTTGTGCGGGTCTGGGATCGTGGCGAGGATCGCAATTCGCCAGCAGAAATGCCGGTCGCGGCAGGGGTGGTATTGGGCCTGACAGGGCTAACCCTGACCCATAGCGGCACGCCGCGTATGGGCGATGCATGGGTGATCGCCGCGCGCCCCTTTGCGCCCGATGATATCGCCCCGTGGGAGCTGCGCGTGAACACCGCGCCTTTCGCCCGCCGCCGCTTTGCCGCCCCATTGGCGCGCTTGGCATGGGATGGCATAGGCGGGGTGGATATCACCGATTGCCGCGCGCGGTTTCGGCCTCTTACACGGCAAAATGATTGCGTGACGCTGCGGGTTGGCGATGGTAGCCGCTCGCACGGGGATTATACGCGGATACAAGATGCGGTGGAGGCGCTGCCCGTGGAAGGTGGGCGGATTTTGCTGTTGCCCGGCGATTATGACGAGCATGTTCTGCTGAGCCAGCGTGACAATATCCATATCGAGGGCTGCGGCGTGCAAAGCCGCGTGTTTCCGGCCTCGGGGGCTGATATTGCCGCTGACGATACGGCGATTTTCACCATTGAGGGTTGCCGCAACATAACCCTTAAAAACTTTGCCATTGAAGCCCCGACCCAGCTTGGAGTGGCCGCGATCAGCAAAGCGCCCGCCTTGGCCGAGGAGGGGCAGCTTGGGCGCGCCCATTGTGAAAATATCACCCTGCACGGCCTAACCCTCCCTCATTTTCAGCGCGGCGGGGCATGGCTGGCGGCCTGCACGGGGGCCACGGTGGAGCAGTGCCTGTTTGTGGCCGATGGCACATTGGACGGGCGGGCGTTGGCCGAGAAGATCCACCGCCCTTCGCTGTTTATCCAAGGGCGCGAGCTGGTGGTGCGGGATAACACCTTAACCGCCATGGATTTTGGCAAACCTTTGGCCCCCACGCTTGGTGGCCTCATCATTGGTGGCGGCTCAAGCGCGGTGCAAGTGGCGCAAAACCTGATTGAGGGCTGCTATGGCAACGGGATTACGCTTGGTTCGGTGATTTATGTGCCGCAAAGTAAAATTAGGAGTGATGCCGAACTGACAACAAGATTCATGCAATATTGGGGCACGGTTTATATCATCGACACATTCAAAATCTCGGATGACAACTGCTTTGGCCTCGACCCTGTGCCGCCTGCGGGCAAGCCAAACGACCCCGACCCCTTGGTGCCAGTGCCAGACGGGGCTTTGTATGACATCACCATCCGCCACAACCGTATCCGCAATATGGGGGGCAATGGCATTGGGGTGGCGCGGTATTTTAACCTCGATCAAGACCCGTTTTTGATAACGGTTGAAGATATGCTGATTGAGCGCAACGAAATCAGCGGCGTGCTAAATGGCGAAAACCTGCCCTTTCCGGCAGAAATGCAGCTGGTGGCGGCATGGGCGGGCATTGCGCTGGCTGATATAACGCGAGTGGAAATCCGGGAAAACCGGATTATTAGCAATAGCCGCAAGCACAGCGTGCCAGCGGTGGGTATTTTTGCGCTTTATGCCGAGGATACCGAAATATTGGAAAACACCATCGCCGATAACGGGTTGCGGGTGGATGAAATTAACGGCGATGGCCCCGGTTTGGGCGGCTGGCGCGGCGGTATCATCATCACCCAAGTGCGCCCAAGCCCGCGGGATATTGAGGGTTTGGCACCGGATGATGGCCCGATCCGCTCTGATGGTTCTTGCGCGCTGGTGGTGCATGGCAATTCGGTGCGCGCGCCGCAAGGGCGGGCGCTAACGGCCTTCGGGCTGGGGCCGATGCACATTACCGATAATCGCCTAGTGTCGCAATCAGGCGCCACCGACGGGTTTATCCTCGCGGGCTTTAACCTGCGCCGCTTTGGCCAGCTTTCTTTGGCGGGCCTGCTTGTTAACAGCCTGTTTGTCGCCCTGCAACAAGGGCAGCGGCCCAATGCCAGTGCGGGCCACCTTATCCTGTCAATCATGGGCGGAGATGTAGTG
>JAJRRX010000310.1 GCA_024279075.1 Alphaproteobacteria bacterium
CCCACCCCGTCAAACAGCACTGTTTTCAGGTTGATGAAAAACTGGTCGCCGGGCAGCAGGGGCAGCGGCACTTGCGACATCCGCACGGCATCATGGGTGGCGGCGACAAAGGTTATCCAGATCGGGAAGGCGACGATGGCGACGCCGAGGATAAGTGTGAAATGGGCCAGAATGGTGGTCAGGGGGCGATTTTCAATCATCAGTATTCCACCTTTCTCTCAATGTAGCGGAACTGCACCACCGTCATCACAATCACAATCGCCATCAGGATCACCGATTGTGCGGCGGAGGAGCCAAGGTCAATCGCCACGGCGCCATCATACCAAACCTTGTAAACCAGAATTTCCGTGGCTTTGGCGGGGCCACCTTGGGTAATGGCATGGATAATGCCGAAAGTATCAAAGAACGCATATACGATATTGACCACCAGCAAGAAGAACATGGTGGGAGTGATGAGCGGAAAGATGATGCTCCAGAAGCGCTTCATCGGGCCTGCGCCATCAATGGCGGCGGCCTCGATCAGTGGTTTGGGAATACTTTGAATGGCAGCAACGAAAAACAGGAAATTATAAGCGATTTGCTTCCATGTGGCAGCAAAAATCACCAGCGTCATGGCCTCGCCGCCGTTAAGCTTGTGGTTCCAGTCATAGCCGATGGTGTTGAGTGCATAGGCGAAAATACCCAGTGTCGGATCAAACATAAACACCCAGAGGGCGCCAGCGATTACGGGGGCCACGGCGTAGGGCCAGATCAGCAGGGTGCGGTAGGTAAACACGCCTTTTACAATCCGGTCGACCATCGCAGCGAGCATCAGGGCAATGCTCATGGCGAGGCCAGCGACGAGGAAGGAAAAGAAAGCGGTGCGCTTGAAGGCACCTAGGTAGTATTTGTCATTAAAAAGATCTTTGAAATTTTCAAACCAAACAAATTCGGTGCTGAGACCAAACATATCTTCCATTAAAAAAGACTGATAGAGCGCTTGTCCGGCGGGCCACATGAAAAATACAAGCGTGACCACGATTTGTGGTGCGACCAACAGAAAGGGCAGGATAGACGGCCCGAAATGCACTCTTTTTAGCATGTTTCCCCCCGAAAAAAGCTGCCCCCCGCCATAAGGCGAGGGGCTATATTTTACTTAGTTATTGGCATTCTCGAATTTCTCGAGTAGCGCGTTGCCACGCTCAACTGCGGTATCAAGTGCTTCTTGTGCGGTTACATCACCCGCCCAAAGCGCTTCCATCTCTTCGTTGATGATATCGCGAATCTGCACAAAGCTACCAAAGCGCACACCGCGCGAGTTGGCGGTAGGCGTGTTCAGGCTCAGCTGTGCAATCGCCGTATCTGTGCCAGGGTTTTCGTCATAAAAACCTTGCTCACGAGACAGGTCGGAAGCGGCTGTGGTAATCGGCACATAGCCGGTTTCCTGATGCCACCAAGCTTGCACGTCTGAACCGGAAAGGTAGTTCATGAAGGCTGCAACGCCGGGGTAGTTGGCCTCTGGCTTGCCACGCAGCACCCAAAGGGTTGCGCCACCAATGATGGAGTTTTGCGGGGCTTCTGCTACATCTGTATCCAGTGGTAGCATAGCTTGGCCAAACTCAAATTCAGCTTGGGAAACCATCGAGCCATAATAAGCCGAAGAGTTCATCCACATGCCACACTCACCCGAGGTGAACAAGGAAAGGCTGTCACCACGACGGCCACCATATTTGAAGATGCCGCTTTCTTGGCTATCCGCAATAGATTGCAGGCGGTTGGCAACCGCTTCGTTGTTAAACGTAAAGCGGGTGTTGAGGCCTGCAAAACCGTTTTCTTCGGTGCCCATCGGAATATCATTCCATGCGCTGTAGTTTTCGATCATCACCCAGCTCTGCCAGCCAAACGAATAACCACAGCTCATGCCGCTATCCAGCAGCTTTTGCGCGTCTTCATTTACTTCGTCCCATGTGGTCGGCGGGTTTTCAATGCCAGCCTTGGCAAAGGCATCTTTGTTATACCACAGCACAGGGGTAGAGGAGTTGAACGGCATGGACAGCAGATCGCCATCCGATGTTTGATAATAAGACACCACGGCTGGCAGGTAGATCGACTGGTCGAACTCTACGCCAGCATCGGCCATCAGATCAGAGATCGGATACACAGCGCCTTTAGCGGCCATCATGGTGGCAGTGCCAACCTCGAAAACCTGCACAATGTCTGGCTGCTCGCCAGCACGGAACGCAGCCACGGCGGCGGTCATAGTTTCGGTGTAGTTGCCCTTATAAGAAGGCACGACCACATAATCGCTTTGGCTGGCGTTAAAATCAGCCGCGATGCGGTCTACGCGCTCGCCATTGGCGCCGCCCATAGCATGCCACCACTGGATCTCTGTTTGCGCAAAGGCGCCACTCGCAAAGGAAGCCGCCGTAACAGCCCCCAGAATATATTTAGTAATTCGCATTATCTTCTCCCATGAAGTTTGCAGTTTGGTCTTAATTTCGTTTCACGACACTTTTTTTATGTTTTCGTGACGGTTCTGCTTATCCAACCAGCTTTCCAGCTGCTTGGCTTGTTCGGGCGTAAAATGCAGCCCCAGCTTGGTGCGCCGCCAAAGGATATCCTCGGAAGTCGCAGCAAATTCGTGTTCACATAGCCAATTAACCTCGGTCTCTGTCAGGCCTGCGCCAAAACCTTCACCAAGGTCTGTGGCGGCTTTTGCCCCGTCCAGCATAATGGCCGCATCTGTGCCATAAGTGCGAATAAGGCGCTGGGCCGTTTCGGGGGTGAGGAAAGGATAATCCGCCTTTAGGGCAGCAAGCAGGCGGGGCGCACCGTCATGCGCAAAATCCCCGCCCGGCAGCGCTGCCGTAGCAGTCCAAGGGCCGGTGGCCTGTTTGAAATGGGTATCAAGCTTGGCCAGCGCGGCTTCGGCCAGCTTGCGATAGGTTGTGATTTTGCCGCCAAACACGCTGAGCAACGGCGCGCCGTCTTCATTTAGGCTCAACACATAATCGCGCGTGGCCTCGGTGGCGCTGCTGGCATGGTCATCATAAAGCGGGCGGGTGCCGGAATAAGTCCAGACGATATCCTCTGGGTTGATTTCTTCGCTGAAGTATTCCGAGGCAAAACCACGCAGATAATCGGCCTCTTCTTCGGTGCACACCGGCTTTGAGAGGTCCTCGCCTTGGTCATGATCCGTGGTGCCAATCAGGGTAAACTCACCCTCATAAGGGATGGCAAATATGATGCGATTATCCGAGCCTTGGAAAAAATAAGCTCGATCATGGGCAAACTTTTTGCGAATAACGATATGCGAGCCGCGCACCAATCGCACGCCCTCGCGGGTATCAAGCTTCAAGGTTTCCTGAACAACCTGCGCCACCCAAGGCCCAGCTGCATTAACCAAAACGCGGGTGCGGATCATACGATATTCGCCATCCGTATCCAGTTCCACCTCCCAATGGTCGCCGCGCCGTTTGGCGGCAATTACCTTGGTGCGGGTCATAATCTCAGCCCCGCGCGCCTGTGCGTCCACTGCGTTCAGCACCACAAGGCGGCTGTCCTGCACCCAGCAATCGGAATATTCAAACGCCTTTTTCAGGAAGGGTTTTAGCGGCTTGCCCGCCTCGTCTTTGGTCAGGTCCAGCGTCGCTGTGCCCGGCAAAATTTTGCGCCCGCCGAGGTGGTCATACATAAATAACCCAAGCCTAATGAGCCAAGCGGGGCGCATATCCTTGTGCAAAGGCAGCACAAAGCGCATTGGCCAGCTAATGTGGGGCATGTTTCTGAGCAGCACCTCGCGCTCAATCAGCGCTTCTCGCACCAGCCGGAATTTATAGTATTCAAGATAGCGCAAACCACCATGAAACAGCTTGGTTGAGGCCGAAGAGGTGGCGCTGGCAAGATCGTTCATTTCAGCCAAGCCAACATGCAGCCCACGCCCGGAAGCATCCCGCGCAATGCCGCAGCCATTCACGCCGCCGCCTATTACAAATATATCAAACATAGTGTCTGGCACAGATTTTCCTGAAAGGTCTCTTCGCAACGAAGATCACTTTATTTTCATTTAAAGTCAATTTATTTTCATAATGTTCGATAAATTTTCGTTTTGTGCGTTTGGCTTGACGTCAGCGAACATGCGTGCCACCCTTGCCACACTGTAAAAAGGAGCCTGTAGTGAGCCTGAGTTTTCGCCAAAAAGAAATACTGAACATGGTCCGCACCTCTGGTCGTGTTGAGGTTGACCCGCTTGCCGAATCGCTTAACGTGACCCCGCAAACCATCCGGCGGGACCTCAACACCCTGTGCAATGAAGGCCACCTCACCCGCGTTCATGGCGGGGCGATCTTGCAATCGGGCGTGGCCAATACCGCATATGAGGCCCGTAAATCCATGTCCGCCGAGGCCAAACTCGCCATTGGCCAGCTCTGCGCTGATGCCATCCCCGATGATGCCTCGCTGTTTATCAATATCGGCACCACCACCGAATCCGTCGCCCGCGCCCTGCGCACACGGCGCGACCTTTTGGTGATCACCAACAACCTGAACGTGGCCAATATCATGGCGGGCAACCCGAATTGTGGGGTGATGGTTACGGGGGGTATGTTGCGGCGCTCCGATGGCGGTTTGGTCGGCGAGCAGACCCTTGATACCGTCAAGCAATTTAAGGCGGATTACGCGATAATAGGCGTTTCGGCGATTGATGAAGACGGCTCCCTGCTGGATTTTGACTATCGCGAAGTCCGCGTGTCTCAAGCCATCATCGCCAATGCCCGCAAGGTTTTTCTCGTGGCTGATGCGTCCAAGCTCACCCGCTCTGCCCCCGCGCGAATCGGCCATATGCGCGACATCGATGCGTTTTTCACCGATCAGCCGCTTCCGGCCCCTTTGGCGCAGATTTGTGGCCAACACGGGGTGGAAGTCCACTCTATCGGCTGATTTAAGCGCAATCGCGCCGACCTGAAATATTTTGTAATATTTTCCTTGCCTTATGCCCCTAAGGCTCCGAAACTAGCGCCGCAGCTTTATGCACCGTTCATGTTGAACAACTTAAGGAGTATTTTAATGCTACGTGCAAAATTA
>JAJRRX010000311.1 GCA_024279075.1 Alphaproteobacteria bacterium
CTTCTAACGCAGCGCAACGCGCGCAGGCGTTAGCCCAACCGAAACCCGGCCTTTGGCAGCGGCTTTTTGGCCTTGCCAAACCCCTGCCCGAAGCCGAGCCAACAGAGCCGGAAACCCGCGCCCTTGGCCTATTGCAATCCCGCCGGATTGATGAAATCGCCGTGCCCAAAGCCGATATAGTCGCCATCCCCGAGGATGCGATTTTAAAAGAGGTGGTTGAGGCCTTTGGCTCCTCTACCCTCACGCGTCTGCCGGTTTACCGCGAAACACTGGACGAACCGCTGGGGCTGATTCACTTAAAAGACCTTGCCTTGCGCCACGGTTTTGGCAAAGGCAAAAGCTTTAATATGGCCAAAATCCTGCGACCGCTGATTTATGCACCGCCTTCTATGCCGCTTTCGGTCCTGCTGCAAAAAATGCAATCAGAGCATATTCATATGGCGCTGGTGATTGATGAATATGGCGGGGTAGATGGATTGGTGACCATTGAGGACCTGCTAGAGCAAATCGTTGGCGAGATCATCGACGAACATGACGAGGAAGAGGCGGACCTGTGGGTCGAGGAGGCCCCCGGCGTTTACCTCGCCCATGGCCGCGCCACACTGAAAGATATTGAGGAAGTGGCGGGGGTGGATCTGCTACCAGATGACCTTGATGAGGAGATTGACACGCTTGGCGGTATCGTGGTGATGTTGGCGGGCCGCGTGCCGGTGCAGGGCGAGGTGATTTGCGACGAGCAGGGCAACGAATTTGAAGTCATCGAGGCCGACCCGCGCAAGATCAAGCGCCTGCGGGTGAGCTTTTCCAAGGCCAAAGCCGCATGAACCGCTGGCTGCGGTTTGGGCTGGCTATCATCGCTGGCTTGGCGCTGGCGCTGGGCCAAGCGCCCTATAATTTCCCTTATCTGGCGATCATCGCCCTGCCTGCGCTACTGTGGCTACTGCAAAAAACCTGCTGCTGGAAGGGTGGTTTTGCCGTCGGCTGGGGGGCCGGGCTGGGCTATTTTGGGCTGACGCTAAGCTGGATTGTGGAACCGTTTCTGGTAGATGCCGAGCGCTACGGCTGGATGGCCCCTTTTGCGCTGGCCTTGATGGCGGCGGGCATTGCGCTTTTCTGGGGGCTGGGCTTTGCGCTGGCACAGCGCTGGCCCAATGCGCTGGTGCTGGCAGGGTTCTGGGCGCTGGCCGAGCTGCTGCGGGCTTACATTTTTACTGGCTTCCCATGGGCCTTGATGGCCTATAACTGGGTGGAAACGCCGATAATTCAGGCCGCCAGCCTTATCGGCGTGCATGGGCTTGGCTTCCTGATTGTGCTGGCAGGTGGGCTGCTGCTGAGCAAACGTGGCGCGCTGCTTGCGGTGCTGATCATGGCCAGCCTCACTGGCTACGGTTTTTACCGCTTGCAAACGGTGGTGGAGAATACCGGCCTAACGGTGCGGCTTATCCAACCCAACGCCATTCAAACCCAGAAATGGGACCCAGACTACATTCCGCTTTTCTATCAGCGCCAACTGACACTGAGCGCCAGCATTGGCCGGCCCGATATCGTAATCTGGCCCGAAGCGGCGATTGCTTATTTGCCCGATGAGCAGCCTTTTATTCGCACCCAAATCACGACTGCCGCCCAAGCGCCCGTGATTCTCGGCGCGCGGCGGCGGGATGCAGATGGTTTCTATAACTCGTTATTTTTACTTAACAAAGATAGCCGTATTGAGGACGTGTATGATAAATACCACCTCGTGCCTTTTGGCGAATACATGCCCCTGCAAGGGCTGGCCAAACAGCTTGGCCTCAAGGGGCTGGCCGAGCAAATGGGGCCCAGTAATACCTTTGGTAGCGGCCCCAAAATCCTTGAAGGTGAGGGCGTGCCGCCCTTCCTGCCGCTGATCTGCTATGAGGCGATCTTCCCGCAAGGGGTAGCTGGCCCGCGCCCCGAATGGTTGGTGCAAATCACCAATGATGCATGGTTTGGCGAGCGCTCTGGCCCCTATCAGCACCTCGCGCAAAACCGTGTGCGCGCTATTGAACAAGGCCTGCCGCTGGCCCGCGCTGCCAATACCGGCATTTCTGCGATGATCGACCCGCTGGGCCGCATCACCGCCAGCCTGCCGCTCGGGATTGATGGATTTATTGATGCCCCGCTGGCCAAACCGCTGCCACCAACCTTGCTTGCGCGTTGGGGGCAGTGGCCCGCCATTCTGTTGGTATTCGCTTTTCTTGTTCTGGGCATGTGGCTGGAAGAAAGGCGCCGCGCGTGAATAGCGATCCGCTCTATAGCGACCCAGATTTTGCCCAGTTTTACGACCTCGAAAACGGCTGGGGCGATGATTTTGCCTATTGTGCCAACATGGCCAAACACGCTGAATCTGTGCTTGATCTTGGGTGTGGTACAGGCGAGCTGTTGGCGGCAATAGCGCCCAAGCGCGGGGTCGGCGTGGACCCGGCGGGGGCAATGCTAGATATCGCGCGGCGGCGCAAAGGGGGTGAACAGGTTGAATGGGTGCAAGCCGATGCGCGCAGCCTTGAGCTAGGCGCGCGCTTTGACCTTATTATGCTCACGAGTCATGCCTTTCAGGTTTTCCTCACAGATGCTGACCAAAGCGCCGTGCTAGACACCATCCGCCACCACCTCGCCCCCAATGGCCGCTTCGTGTTTGACACGCGCAACCCAGCCACCAAAGCGTGGGCGCAGTGGACACCTGAGCGCTCAAAGCGCAGCCTAATGCACCCGAAGCTTGGCGAAGTTAACGTGTGGAATGATGCCCAATATGACGCCGCCAGCCAAGTGGCCAGCTATCAAACCCATTACCAACCTGAGCGGAGCACCCACATCTACGCTGCAAATTCTCGCATCCGGTTTACCGCGCAACCTGTCCTTGCCGAGCGCCTGAAAGCTGCCGGTTTGATGGTTTCAAACTGGTTGGGCGATTGGCAAGGTGCGCCATTCAAGGCCACGGCACAGGAAATCATCCCCATTGGGAAACTTGCCCCTTAGCCCCTATTCAATCCGCTATTGAAAACTACCGCATTTCCGCCCATAAAGGCGAAAATTTGCTATGTCGGAGAGCCTTATGAGTCGCGAAAACTATCTGTTTACCTCTGAATCCGTATCCGAGGGCCACCCCGATAAGGTGTGTGACCGCATCTCTGACGCTATTTTGGATGCGTTCCTGACAGAAGACCCATACGCCCGCGTGGCTTGCGAAACCTTCGCCACCACTGATCGCGTGGTTATTGGCGGCGAAGTGCGCGGCCCCGGCAATGTGATCGCACGGGTTGAGGAGATCGCGCGGGAATGTGTGCGTGACATTGGCTATGAGCAAGAGGGCTTTCACTGGGCCAACCTGAAGGTCAATTCCTACTTGCACGCGCAGTCGGCTGATATTGCCCAAGGCGTGGATGCTGCTGGCAATAAAGACGAGGGCGCGGGCGACCAAGGCATTATGTTTGGCTATGCCACCGTCGAGACGCCAGAGCTTATGCCCGCCCCCGTGCATTACGCCCACGCCATGCTGCGCCGCCTTGCCGAAGTGCGCAAGGATGGCACCGAGCCGCTGCTTGGACCGGACGCCAAATCGCAACTTTCGGTGCGTTATGAGGGCGGCAAGCCTGTGGGCATTACCTCGGTGGTGCTATCAACGCAACACGCATCCGAGGCGCAAAGCTCGGCTGATATTCGCGCCATTGTAGAACCGTATATCCTGGAAGTTATCCCGCAGGGCTGGATCACGCCAGAAACCGAATGGCACGTGAACCCGACCGGCAAGTTTGTGATCGGCGGGCCGGATGGCGACGCGGGCCTGACAGGGCGCAAGATTATCGTGGATACTTACGGCGGCGCGGCCCCGCATGGCGGCGGCGCGTTTTCGGGTAAAGACCCAACCAAGGTGGACCGCTCGGCGGCCTACGCTGCTCGTTATCTGGCGAAAAACATTGTGGCCGCTGGCATGGCCGAGCGCTGCACCTTGCAGATTTCCTATGCGATTGGCGTGTCCAAGCCGTTGTCGATTTATGCGGATCTGCACGGCACGGGGGAAGTGTCGGAAGAGTCGGTTGAAAAGGCAGTGGCCCAAGCCATGGACCTAACCCCACGCGGCATTCGCGAGCATCTGGGGCTGAACAAGCCAATTTATCAGCGCACTTCGGCTTACGGCCACTTTGGCCGCGCCCCCGAGGCCGATGGCGGGTTCTCTTGGGAGAAAACCGACCTAATCGAGGCGCTGAAAGCCGCTGTTTAGAGCATTTTAACGGTGGTGAGCAACAGCCATCCGCCGCTAATAATGCCGACCATATAGGTGCTAAAAGTCCCTAGAAAGCGGGGGGCATTGGGTGCTTTCTTCATCGAAATTCCGATAGGATGCAGCAATCGGGCGATAAAGAACACCGCCGCCAAAACTGTAATGCCAATACTATTGGCACCCGTTGCTTCGAGCAGGGCGATGGTC
>JAJRRX010000002.1 GCA_024279075.1 Alphaproteobacteria bacterium
AGCACGCGATGCTCAAGGTTTTCAAAGTCAAACCCCTGCATATAGCGGCACTGGTAATGCACGTAATTCTCGCGGCGCTGCTCGCCATCGGTCGGGATGTCTATGCCTGCCGCAATCTGCGTCTCTATCGCCTCTCGGGTGGCGCGGGCGAAAAGCGGCTCGTGGGCGGGGTCATCGCTCCAGTTATCAATCACCACGCTATTGTAGCTTTCATCGGTCGGAATAACCTTAAACCAATCTTTGATCGGCACATAGTCAGGCTTAGGAAAAGCCCCGATACAGGTGGTTTTTATGGGCATAATGGCGTCCTCCTAAAGCGAGCCTAGGATAGGTTCTGAATTCGTGCAAGGGGGTTTCTAAACCAACAGCGGCCATGCTATAACCCCTCACCCAACCTTAGGTTTTCTCATGCTTATTCTGTTTAACAAGCCCTTCAATGTGCTCTCGCAATTCACCGATAAAGGCCTTGAGGGCAGCAAGCGCCAAACGCTGTCTGATTTTATTGACGTGCCCAAGGTTTACCCTGCCGGTCGGCTGGATAAGGATAGTGAGGGCCTGATGATGCTGACGGATAATGGCAAGCTACAAGCCCGCATTGCCGACCCGAAATACAAGATGGCAAAAACCTATCTGGTGCAGGTGGAGGGCGAACCAACCGAGGCCAGCCTTGCCCAGCTGCGCCAAGGCCTGACGCTAAAAGACGGCCCAACGCGGCCAGCGGATGCCAAGCGGATTGACGAGCCAAGCTGGCTCTGGCCCCGCACCCCGCCGGTGCGTTTCAGGAAAACCGTGGCCGATTGCTGGCTGGAAATCACCATCGTTGAGGGCAAAAACCGCCAAGTGCGTCGGATGACTGCCGCCATTGGCCACCCCACCCTACGGCTGATCCGCTGGCGGGTTGGCGAGTGGGCGCTGGACGGGCTGGAAACAGGGGCGTGGCGGCAGGGTTAGCACTTGATAAGGCGTTACGGACTTTTATGAAACCTGACACGCCGTGACCGCTCACCGGCGGTGATGCCGTATTTTAAAGGCACTTTTCTGCATGAACGTAACAGGATCTTCCAAGTTTCCCGGCAGGCGATTGGCTGTAGCTTTCAACAAGCGCTCAGCCAATATAAACGACGCGATTGCGGCAAAAACACCGCCCAGCATTTGGCCGATAAGCACGCCCTCAGCCCCCTAAAATAAAGCGCCGAAATAGATAAACGACCCCATACCCAGCGTGTTCGGCCCCAGTTTACCCATGTTGAGGAAAACGGGTGGCCAAGGTTGTTGTAAGAGGTATTGGCCGCAAAAATCACGCGACTAAATATCCATGGTTGCAAATTTTGCTGCATGAATAGAATTAGAAATAACCTATTAAAACAAGCCGTAACCCCTTGAGTATTTACTTAGCCAAAGTAAAATGTCACTTTTTATTTCAAATCTCGTAACATTGTTAATCATAATGAGTTTGACTCACCTCCGTTTTGCTTCACTCTTCCCCCCAATTATGGCCACAATTCACAACTGGGAGAAGATAATGAGGATGACACGATCAACATTTCTAAAGGCGGTTTTTGGGTCGGTGGCGGCGGGCGTATTTTCCGTTGCAGCCTCGACCGCGATGGCGCAAGAGGTTTCGCCCGAACTTGAAGCCTGGCTGCAAGAAAACGCCCTTGGCACCAATGCGATGGTGGAAGAAAACTGGGATGATATCGTAGCCCGCGCCACTCAAGAAGGCGAAGTGGTGGTCTATTCCTCCTCTGGCCGCATTGCCAAGCTGGCTGACCATTTTCAAGCGCTTTACCCCGGTATCACGCTAACATTGTTTGACCTTGGCTCAGTAAAAACCATTGAGAAAACCGTGCGCGAGCAAGATGCCGGTATTTTTAATGTTGACGTCATCACCACTGGCAACTCTGGCCAAGTGATTTATGAATTGCTCAATAATGGCCGGATATTTAACTACGTGCCCGCCCATTTTGCCGACCGGATTCCGCAAGAAAACCAAGACCCGCTGCTAATTCGGGTCAACGAGGCAATTGTGTTTTTCTATAACACTGACGCCAACCCGGACGGCGCGCCGATCAGCAATGTGTGGGAGCTCACGCAAGAGCAATATCGTGGCCGCGTAGGGATTAAAGACCCGATGGCCTCTGGCTCATCCCTTATGGGCCTCGCCACGCTGGTGCAAAACCCTGAAGAAATGGCAGCCGCCTATGAGCGCCTGACGGGCGAAGCGCTGGTGCTGGGCGATGGTGTGCCGGATGCAGGCTATGAGTTCGTGCGCCGTTTGCTGGCCAATGATGTGGTGATCTTCAAATCCGGCTCCAAACTGGCGGATGCAGCAGGAGCGGCTGGCCAAGATGATGCCATGATCGCGATGACCAACATGACCTATATTTCGCGCAACGATAGCAAGGGCAATGTAAACGCCATTATGGCTGATCTAGATCCGGTTTCGCGCATGGTTTACCCGACATTTATGTCTATTGCCGCCAATGCCCCGCACCCAAATGCGGCCAAGGTGTTTATCGCGTATCTGCTTGGTAGCCCCGAGATGAACCTCGAAACCGTGCTTGATAAACCTTACCTTGAGGGCGAGAGTTTTGACATGCTGCAAGGCTTGGCACCTTACCACGATGCTGGCTCGGTAAGCCCGCGCAGTGATGTGCCGCTGCCTGCTGGTGGCGAAATTTGGGACGAGATGAAGGGCTGGGATATTACGGCTGACTTCATGTGGGAGCAAGGCCCGCAGCTGCGGGATTTCTGGCTCATTTATTCCAGCCAATAGGGCGGGTTTAATGAAGCAGATAAACCTAAGTGGGATTGTAAAATCCTATGGCAAAGAGGTCGTGGTGAAAAACCTCGACCTCACGGTTAAACCGGGTGAGTTCCTCACCATCCTTGGGCCTTCGGGCTGTGGCAAAACCACCACATTGCGGATGATTGCAGGGCTGGAGGAGCCAGATGAAGGGCTGATCGAGCTTGGGGAGCGCACGGTTTTTTCGCGCAAAGAGGGCATAATATTACCGCCCGAAATGCGCGGGCTGGGGCTGATATTCCAGAGCTATGCTTTGTGGCCACACATGACCGTGGCTAAAAACATTACGCTGGCGCTAAAGGAGCAGCGGCTTTCTAAGGCAGACATCGCGGCGCGGCTGGCCAATGCCCTTAAGCTGGTGCAGCTAGAGGGCTATGCCAAGCGCTACCCTTCCGAGCTTTCCGGCGGGCAGCAGCAGCGGGTGGCTGTGGCGCGGCTTATTGCCCTGCGCCCCAGCTTTTTGCTGATGGATGAACCACTTTCCAACCTAGATGCCAAGCTGCGCACCGAAATGCGCGCCAGCCTCAAGCGCCTGCACCGGGACCTTGAGGCCACCACCGTTTACGTGACCCATGACCAGATCGAAGCGCTAACGCTCTCGGACCGGATTATCATCATGAATGAGGGGCGGATCATGCAGGAAGGCACGCCATTTGAGATTTACCACCACCCCGCCAATCTTTTTGTTGCTGAGTTTATCGGTGATCCGGGGATCAACCTGTTTACCGGCACAGTGCAGGGCGATGTGCTGGATTGCGGCGATGTGAGCATCCCCTTGCCCGAAGCGCTGGCCAAGCGTGGTGGCAAGCTGGTGGCGGCTATTCGGCCTGAAAAACTGCTGGTTTTAAACACGGCCAAATCCGGCTGGCAGGAGGTGAAAACCGAAATCCTGCAACCCACGGGCGCGGATACAATTTTGCAGGTTAAAGCGGGAGAAACCTCCATGACCTTGCTGCAATCGGGCTTTATCACGCTACCGGAAGGCACCTCGCTTTGGGTGAGCTTTGACCCCGAGTCGCTTAGCTTTTTTGACCCCGACAGCCAAGAAAACCTGCGGGGCGAATTGGGATAACCATGTCAGATACAGCAGCCCCGCGCGGTAAGCCTCCGTTTTTTAGCCGCCAAAATATGGCCTATCAGGTTTACCGTTTTAAAAACAAACCCGAGATCATTATCGGGGTGCTTTGCCTTGGATTTCTGAGCTTTGTGGTGCTGGTGCCGTTGCTGCAAATCGTGAAAGATGCCTTTACCTTTCAAAGCTATGATCTTGCCTATCAGCGTGATGGTGAGGTCGGGGCCTTTACGCTCCTCCACTTTGATCGGGTGTTTAACCAGCCGATCTCCAAGGCGCTGTTTGTTAAGCCGCTGATAAACAGCCTAAAAATGGGCTTTGCGGTTACGCTTATTGCTATATTCGTCGGCTCTAGCCTTGCGTGGCTTATGGTGCGGACCAATGTGCATTTTAAGGGCGTTTTTGGCGCCATGCTTGTGTTTCCTTACATGATGCCAAGCTGGGTGATGGCGCTGGCATGGCTGAGCCTGTTCAAGAATGACCGTATCGGTGGCTCGGAGGGTTTGCTGACTTACCTCACCGGCGTGCAGGTGCCAGATTGGGTAGCCTATGGCTATGTGCCCATCGTTTTTACGCTGGCGATGCACTATTATGCCTATACCTACCTACTTATTTCCGGCGCGCTGGCGACGGTGGATAGCGAGCTTGAGGAAGCCGGCGCCACCTGTGGCCTTGGCAAATGGAAGCGTATTCGGGTGATCACCATGCCGCTTCTTATGCCCGCGCTTGGCTCGGCGGTGGTGCTTACATTTATCCGCATTCTCGGCACCTTCGGCACCCCTGCGCTCTTGGGCCTCCCCGTGCGTTTCTTCACGTTTTCCACCCAGATCTACGCCTCCATCAACGCCCGAAACCAAGGCGATGCTTACGTGTTGGCGCTGGTCCTCATCGTGCTCGCCATCTCGTTTATCTGGATCAACAGTCGCATAATAGGCGTGCGCAAAAGCTACGTAACCATGACAGGCAAAGGCTTTCGTAAGCGCGAGAGCGACCTTGGTAAATGGCGTTGGCCAGCCACCATACTCGTGATCCTGTTCCTTTGCATGACCGTTATAATGCCGCTCTTGCTGCTGCTTTGGGAGAGCCTGACGCTTATACCCGGCAACTATAGCCTTTCCAACCTCACCACCTATTTTTGGGTCGGCCAAGGCAATGTGCAGCTAGCCTACGGCGAGCCGGGGGTTATTCATAATAAGGGCATCCTCGGGGCGCTTGGCAACTCGGTAAAGCTTGGCTTTATGGCAGCATTATTTAACGGCGCACTTGGCTTGCTGGTGGGCTATGCTGTGGTGCGCGGGCGCGGGGCCAAGCTGGCGCGCTGGCTAGAGGGCATCGCCTTTGCGCCCTACATTTTCCCGTCCATCGCGCTTGGGGCGATCTATATCGGCATGTTTTCCACCAATATCGGGCCGGTCCCCGCGCTTTACGGCACCTTCACCATTTTGGTGCTGATCACGGTGATCAAAAACCTGCCCTTCACCTCACGCACGGGCATCGCCGCCATGCTGCAAATCCATCAATCGCTAGAGGAAACCGCGCGGGTGCAAGGCATTGGCTGGTTTAGGCGCATGTTCCGCATCATCATTCCGCTCTCGATGAGCGGCCTTGTTGCGGGCATGTTGCTGACGTTTATCACGGCTATGCGAGAGCTTTCTCTTATTATCTTGCTGATATCTCCGGGCAACATGGTGCTAACGGGCGTGATTTTTGGCTATCAGGAGCAAGATATGGCGCAGCATTCCAGCGCGGTTACGCTGATGTTGGTGCTTATCATCATAACCATCAGTGTTATTGTGCGGCTGCTTTCCCGAAGTGCGGGCGTTGGGCGGCTAAGCGCGACCTGATAATACGTGCTTGGGGGTTCGCCCGTAAAACTGGATGCGGCAACAAGCCCCATATTATCTATGGATTACGATTTTCGAATGTATTATGCCTGAGCGTTAGACGGCCTTCCTGAAAAGGCCGATAAACTTTGGGGGAAGTATGACGAAGCATCATCAGCCTAAGCTGGACACCTCGCCGGTTGTGAGCGACGAAATTCGCCGCACCACGTGTTATATGTGCGCCTGCCGTTGCGGGATTAACGTCCACATGAAGGACGGCAAGGTCAAGTATATCGAGGGCAACCGCGACCATCCGGTCAACAAAGGTGTGCTTTGTGCCAAAGGCTCCTCGGGCGTGATGCAGCATTATGCGCCGTCACGCCTGCGCAACCCTATGAAGCGGGTTGGGGAGCGTGGCGAAGGCAAGTTTGAAGATATTTCGTGGGAAGAGGCCTTTGATATTGCCGTCGGCCTGCTGAAGCCGATTCGTGAGAAAGACCCAAAGAAGCTGGCGTTTTTCACGGGGCGTGACCAAAGCCAAAGCATGACAGGCTGGTGGGCGCAGAATTACGGCACCCTTAATTATGCGGCCCATGGCGGCTTCTGCTCGGTCAACATGGCCGCTGGCGGTATTTATACTATGGGCGGCGCGTTCTGGGAGTTCGGCGCGCCCGATTGGGACCGCGCCAAGCTGTTTATGATTTTCGGCGTGGCCGAAGACCACGATTCCAACCCCATCAAAATGGGCCTTGGCAAGCTGAAGGCCAACGGCGCTAAAATCATCGGCGTTAATCCGATCCGCTCAGGCTATAACGCCATTGCCGATGAATGGGTCGGCATTACGCCGGGCACAGACGGGCTGTTTATCCTGTCGCTCATTCACGAGCTGCTCAAGGCTGGCAAGGTCGACCTTGATTACCTGATCCGCTACACCAACATGCCGTTTTTGGTGAACCAAGTTGAAAGCTCCGACCAGTTTGGCCTGTTTGTGCGTGATGCCGATAACAACCAACTGGTGTGGGACCGCACCACGGGCAAAGCCGTGCCATATGAAACCAAAGGCACCAAGCCTGCGATGAGCGGTATGGTTGAGGTTGACGGTATCCAGTGCAAGCCTGCTTTCGAGCTGCTGGCCGAGAAATACCTGACCGACGAATATGCGCCCGAGGCTGTAGAAGAGCGTGTCGGCATTTCCGCAGCCCGCATCCGCTCGATCGCCTCAGACATCGCCCGCGTGGCTTTCGAGGAGGAAATCACCCTTGATATCCCGTGGACAGACTGGAAGGGCGAGAAGCACAAAACCATGACAGGCCGCCCCGTAGCCATGCACGCCATGCGCGGCATCTCGGCCCACTCCAACGGCTTCCAGACCGCGCGCGCTTTGCACATCCTGCAAATTCTCGTGGGTTCGGTCGAAGTTCCCGGTGGCTTCCGCTTTAAGCCGCCTTACCCGAAATCGGTGGAGGACCACCCCAAGCCGCACCACGATGTAACCCCCGGCGCACCGCTGAACGGCCCCCATTTGGGCTATCCGCGCGGGCCAGAGGACTTGTG
>JAJRRX010000312.1 GCA_024279075.1 Alphaproteobacteria bacterium
CTCAAGGTGGGGCGTCACGTCGTCTTCGCCTTCAAAAACCTCTGAATCAATCCACTCGGCCTTAACCTTAACATGGTTTTTAATGCCGCCATGAGTTAGCGCCTCGGCGATGGATTTATACGCGTCCCCAAGCTGGGTATACTTGCCGACAATGGCGATTTTCACCTCGCCTTCAGGCAGCTTAATGGCATCCATCACCTCATCCCATTTGGTCATATCTGGTTCGGGCGCATCGGTAATGCGGAAGGCATCAAGCACAGCGCGGTCCATGCCTTCACGATGATAAGCTAGAGGGGCTTCGTAAATTGATTTCAGGTCAAGCGCCGGAATAACGGCTTCAGGCCGTACGTTGCAAAACAGGGCTAGCTTGGCGCGTTCTTTCTCGGGAATAGGCCGCTCGGCGCGGCACATCAAGATGTTTGGCGCAATGCCGATAGAGCGCAGCTCCTTAACAGAGTGCTGGGTGGGCTTGGTTTTCAGCTCACCAGCAGCGGCAATATACGGCACTAGCGTCAGGTGCATAAAAATGCACTCGCCGTAGCGCTCTTGGCTGAACTGGCGGATGGCCTCGAAAAACGGCAGAGCCTCGATATCGCCAACCGTGCCGCCGATTTCGCAGAGCATGAAGTCCACCTCATCGTCACCGATTTCGATGAAGTCTTTGATTTCGTTGGTGACGTGTGGGATGACCTGAATGGTTTTGCCAAGGTAATCGCCGCGCCGTTCCTTTTCCAACACGGTGGAATAAATCCGGCCCGAGGAAACACTATCGGTCTTACGCGCCGAAACACCGGTGAAGCGCTCGTAATGGCCAAGGTCAAGGTCGGTCTCGGCGCCATCATCGGTCACAAACACTTCACCATGCTCAAAAGGGGACATGGTGCCGGGGTCAACATTCAAATATGGGTCGAGCTTACGCAGGCGCACGGTATAGCCACGAGCTTGCAGAAGCGCGCCAAGAGAGGCAGATGCCAGCCCTTTGCCAAGGGAGGAAACCACGCCGCCAGTAATAAAAATATATCGTGCCATGCCTGTTTGGCCCCCGTGAGAATCGTTTAAAAGGTAAGCGCGCTTTTGCAGCTTTTCGCTCTATCACGGGATTTGAGTCTTACAGAGGATTAGGGGTTCGGGCAAGAGGGCAAAAGCAATATCTTGTGGATAACCTCAGATAAATTCGCAAACCTAGCGATAATTGCCACCGAGCGTAGCGAGGCTAGGGCCAGCGGCAGGCATTTTCAGCTTGCCTGAAAATGTGCTTTTGTCGAGTGGGGGTTTACCCCCGCGGAGACAAAAGCAAGCACGGAGCGGCGGGGCAGTTCTGGCGTCGCGCCGCCTCGGCGACCCTGCGGGCCACCTCGGCGGCGCGGGTTGTGCTGAGGCACAACCGGCTTAGACGCGACTCTCGGATTCTTCCTCGAATTTAGCGAAAAGATCTCGCAGCAGTGGCACACGCTTGGGGCGGAAGCTTTGGCCTGTTTCGCTGAAGTACTTTATTCTGTCCAGCCGAAAGCTGCGAAAATCTTGCCGGAGTAAGCACCAGCTGGAGACCACCAGCGTGTTTTCAAAAAACACAATCCCAAGGGGGTATATTTCGCGGATTGACTCCTCGTCTTTACCATCCGCATATTCTATTTTCACCGCCCTTTCCGCTCGAATACATTCTCGCAGCGCTGCCACATCAATGCTGATCTCGGGCCGAAGATGAAAGCGTTTGGCATGCAGGCTGGCATGCTCTAATTGGTGGCGCTGCGAGGCTGGTAAGCTGGCGCGCAGCTTGGCAAGCGCATTTTGCGCTGCCTTGGCCAGCACTGGGTCCGCCACCGCCTGCACCTCGCGTAGCCCCAACACAAGCGCTTCGATCTCGTCTTGTGAAAAGCTCATGGGCGGCAGGGCGGGGTCGTCAATGAGTGTGTAGCCATAGCCTGCAGCGCCGTCTATCACCGCGCCCATGGAGCGCAGGGCTTCGATATCGCGATAAACCGAGCGCAACGAAACCCCTGTTTCATCGGCCAGCTCTTGGGCGCGCACGGGCGGGGGCAGGGTGCGAAACAACTGCATGAGTTGCATAAGGCGGAGGCTGCGGGACATGGTGAGCGGCTCTTGACAAAAATTGGCAGTAGACCACTGTATCACAGCCGTGAAGCATTCATAGGAGAATTCACATGCTAAAACTCGTTACCTTCGCGCCTGCTTTTGGTGCGCCCTCTGCCAGCCCCTTTGGGGTGAAGGCTATATGCCTGCTTAAAATGGCGGGCGCGGAGTTTGAGGTCGTTGCGGGGGATCCGCGCAAAGCCCCGAAAGCCAAGTTGCCAATGCTGGTTGATGAGGGCACGACTATCGCAGACAGTGAAGATATTCGCAGTTATTTGGAGCAGAAGTTCAAAGTTGATTTTGATGCAGGTTTGAGCCTCGAACAGCGGGCAACTTCTCGCGCGATCATTCGTATGTGTGACGAGCATCTCTATTTTCTGCTGGTCTGTGACCGTTGGTTAATTGATGCAAATTGGGAGATTGTGCGCGAGAAATTCTTTGGCATGATCCCAAAGCCAATACGCGGGTTTATCACGGGGAAAATCCGAAAAAAAGTGCGGAATAGTATGCATTCTCAAGGGGTTGGCCGGCATACGGTTGCGGAGCAACTCACGCGCGCAGACAAGGATATAAAAGCAATTATGGTGTTGCTGGGCGAAAAACCATTTCTGTTTGGTGATACCCCCACTGCCGCCGATGCCTCTGCTGTAGGCGTGCTCTCGGCAATGGCTGGCTCGCCCACCAAGACCATGCTAAGCGAGCGCATCAACACCGACATGCCATTGATCGCCTATTTGAAAAGGGTCCGCGAAGCGCTTTACCCGTAGCGTGGGGTTTGACCCCACCACTATTCTGATGCAGGTGGGGTTGCCGGGGCGTCTGGTGCCACAACAGGGGCGGCATCTGTCGCGCCAGTGCTACCCGTAGGCAAATTGCCAAGATCAGGAATGAGGATTGCATTTGGGTCAACCAAAGGCACATCTTCAACAGGCGCTCCAGCATCAACGCCCGGGAGGTCGAGGACCGAGCCGCCACCCGCGTTATTGGCCGCAATGACCGTAAGTGTGAGCGAAGTAATCAAAAAGCCAATGGCCAGAATCCATGTGAGTTTTGCCATCGCTGTGGCGGCCGCGCGGCCACTCATGGCCCCACCACCCCCACCACCACCAATGCCAAGCCCGCCGCCCTCAGAGCGTTGGAGCAGCACAGACCCGATGAGGCCTAGGGCCAGAATCAG
>JAJRRX010000016.1 GCA_024279075.1 Alphaproteobacteria bacterium
AATGCTCGGCGTTGTGCTTGGCCTTGCCATGGTCGCCAACCTTTTGGTGGCCGGTATGGCAGGCATTTTGGTGCCGATTACGATGGATAAAATGGGGGCCGACCCCGCGCTGGCCTCGGGGGCGTTTGTGACCACGGTTACCGATATCGTCGGGTTTTTCTCGTTTCTCGGGCTGGCGGCGCTTTTGCTTATCTAAAGCGGTTCACGCCACATAAAGGACCCAAAATGGAAGAAAATTCGACTCTCAGGCCGGTGGATGATGAAGCCCGCGGTATCGCACACCACCTTTTGGCCCAAGCCCGCTTTGGGGCGCTTGGCGTTATGCAAGATGGCGCGCCGTTTGTCTCGCGGATCGCTGTGCAGGCCGAGGGGGAGATCATTTCGCTGGTGTCGACCCTTGCCCAGCATACCAGCGCGCTGAAAGCCAACCCAAGCTGCTCGCTTTTAATCGGCGAGCCCAAGGATAAAGGCGACCCGCTGACCCACCCGCGCCTGACGATTCAAGCCACTGCCAAGCTGATTGGCCGCGATGACTCCCTGCGTGCACGCTGGCTAAAAACCCACCCCAAAGCCAAGCTTTACATTGATTTTGGCGATTTCGGTTTTGTGCGCTTTCAAGTGCAGGCGGGGTTTTTGAATGGTGGGTTTGGCTATGCCTGTAGGTTGAGCGCCCGCGATTTGCGCTTGCCTTGAAATGGCCGATTCTTAATTGAAAAAATATAGTTCGGCATTTACAACCAATTGATGAATTGGGAGAAGTTATCATGAACATCATCGCTAAAGTTGCCGCACCATTATTGGTGATATCCGCCTGTACTCCGACCGCAGACAGCGTCACCCATTCGGGCTTTCAGACACCTTCATCAACCGGCGCAATTGCCACCTCGCTGACCAATTCGCGGCGCGGAAGCGATTTTAACGCATCCGGTGATGGCTACGCATACGCCGTGGGCTCGGGCAGTAACGGAAATTTTTACGGCTATGCGGGCATTGTGCCAACGACAGCCGTTTCTGCCCCCCTTACAGCCGGAAGGGCCACGTTTAATGGCAGGTATGAGTTGGCGCGTATTACTGATATTACCCTATCGGGGCAGTTTCTTTTTGGCACCTCCAGCTTGGCGAGTGGCGGGCTATCCCTAACGGCTGACTTTGATGCTAGAACCTTAACGGGTGGCAACGCGCTACTCTCGGTGGATGGTGTTTTTGTTGGCTCAAACCTAACCGGCAGCGTAAACTACCTTGGGTTGAATGGAGCCTTGACAGGGCTGGTCGGCTCAACGGGGGCTGTGGGTGCGTTTCATGGCGATAGCGGCACAGATATTTACGCGGGCGGTTTTATAGTCGGCACACCTTAAAGCCAGCGCGTTGGTTTTGTGCACGCTATTGCTGGCACAATAAACCTGCCGATTGTGGTTGAGATTGTGCAATAGGTCGATTGCGGCGCGTTGGAGGGTGTGCGGCTTGGCAGTGCAGCACCCGCGCCGCGCTGAGGCATTGCCCCTAGGTTCACCAAACCAACGCGATAGGGGGGTGAGATACTCAACCCTTTTAATCCTGCAGAATTAGTGCCAAACTTCATACGCGGCCTATGCCGTGCAACTTTTTAAACAAGGAGAAATGAAATGGGATTAGGTGATATGCTCGGGAAAGCCGTAAGCAGCTTTGGCGGAACTGACGAAATTGTGTCGAAAATCAGCGATAGCGGCCTTGATATGTCGGCGCTGGCAGGGATGGACGCGGACGGCGTTACGTCCATGCTCGCAAGCAAAGGGATTGATCTATCCATGCTCGAAGGGCTGGGTATTTCGGTGGAAGATGTGATCGAAAAAATCAAAGCGCATATCGGGGGGTAAATGGTTGCGGCTTGGCGGAGGCTAAAGCAGCCCCCGCGCCGCGGCGTTTGTGCCTTTGGCCACTTTCACAAGCCACGCCCCAATCCTCTATTATACCTCAAAAACTAGTTTTTCTTTCGCAACATTGGTATTTTTAGCCCAGCTTCAGAGGACGCTATCAAAACGCCAAGCCTCTTTAGGCGTGTTTCTTCTTTTTTGGCGCTCATCACCCACCAGATGGAATCTCTTTTATAGGAGGGGGCCAAGGTGCTCAAAAATAGCCAAGCTGTTTGGTTGGCCTTGATTTGCGCTTCAAATTCTTTGGGAAGCGGCACGTTTCTGTGTGCCACGGCATAGCCTTGCGCATCACTTCTGTTGTTGAAAAGGTGCAGGCCAGCTGGTTTCATCTTCCCAAGCTTTATCAGCGCTTTCACCTTCTTTACGTTCACCGCGCTCCACACACTGCTAGCTTTTCGAGGCGTAAAGCGGACTTTATAGCGGTGTTCATCAACGGTCTTTCGAATGCCGTCAATCCAGCCATAGCAAAGCGCGGCATCAACAGAGGCAGACCATGTAAGGCTTGCCTGCCCAGAGCTTTTTTTGAAATAACCTACCCAAAGCTCACGCGCGTCAAGGTGCTCTTCAAGCCAATCACTAAACGCGTCTTGGGTGGCGAAAAAAATAGTATCTTCCATTCTTGTCTCCATCGACGCTTCATTTCGCCCGCGGTTAGGCCGGAGGGCATGCTTAACATTGAAACACCGGCGGGACTAGGTGGCGCTTTGCTGTTCCAGCCATGTTAAAATCGCTTGGTTGGTTTCCTCAGGTTTTTCTTGCTTGTGAATAAGCGTGCAAAATTGACCCACTTGGGTGGGTAATTGGCGTTTAAAATTGACCCACCTGTTTTGTTAACATCCGGGTATTTGGGCGCGGAGAATGATCAGGTGATATTAATGGAAAGTGCAGCAAAGATCCGTCG
>JAJRRX010000313.1 GCA_024279075.1 Alphaproteobacteria bacterium
ATCACCGGTTTTGCCGTCGGCATCTACGGCCCCACGGTGCCATACGGCCGAAAGCGCCTTGATGCCATTTTCCACCACCGCCCGCTTGGGTATGCCATCGGAAGTTACAACCAACCCCACACCGCAGGCCGCCTTTTCATCGGTCTCTCGATACATGCCATTTTCATTCAACGAAGCCCGCTGCGCCTCTTGCGCCTCTACCCATTTTTGGTCAAATTTGGTCATGTTTTACTCCTCGTTTCCAGCATAGAGCGCAAGGCACTCGGCAGCTGTCAGTGTTTCTCTTTCGCCTTTGAAATCAACCAGTTCGGCCTTTTCATCGACGTATATCTCTCGGGTCATAGTCAGGCCAGTGGTGTCATCCAGTAGTCCGATCGGAATTTCATAGGGGTGCGGCGCGGTGCTCGGCGCGGTAACTCGATACCACAGGTTTGAGCCGCAGCTATCACACCACGCGCGCTCGGCCCAGTCAGATGATTGGTAGCGCTTGATGTGGCTTTCGCCCGTGAAAGTAATCGCCTCGGCAGGCGTTTCCATGGCCAGCAAAGCACTGCCCGCCCAGCGCTGGCACATTTTGCAATGGCAAGTGCCGACCTCTTGGTTTAGCGGCGCAATGGTAAAGCCCACCGCACCGCATAGGCAATTCCCGGTTCGGGCTTTTGCAGCACTGTCTCCGATGTGTTCGGCGAGGATTCCGCTTAACCCTGTGCCATTATTTTCTAGTATATCCGCAACAATAGGCGCCAATAATCCAAGCTTTTTCAACCGCATAGAGAGGCCGTGGCCTATTTTTTCCATGGTGAACGTTGCGAGGCCGTTTTGAGCGGGCAAAAGGCGGGCATGCTCGGCATCTGCTTCGTTATCCTCACCGAAAAACAGAAAAAACTGAGATCCGGAATTCTCGATAATGGGGCACAAGGATTGTGGAATTGCCGCGCCGAAGTTTTCGCGATGACGCATCCAGCGCGTATCCAACAGTACACCCAGATGCATGGATATTTGCGGCACGAAGGCAATAACTTTGCTCACTGGCAAATGAGCAGCAAATAAAATAGCCCCATAGCCGCCCATTGAATTACCAATAGTAATGATTTCGGAGATGTTGTTATCTGCGATATATGTGTTCACCACATCCGCGATTTTGGCTACCAACCCGTCTCTGGAATACCAACTGCACGTTATGTCGCGGATAAACAACACATGATTATACCCAGCATTTGACGCGACGCCAATAAATTCATCTGCATTTTTGCCTTCAGTCCTACGCTGAAGGCCAGTAAATACCAGCACTAATTGCTGGCTTGAGCCAGAAAGCCGCCTGACGAGTAACTCGTTATCTTCAAAAATTTTAATGGGACTATTCATAGCCCGGCCTCAATGGTTTTGATGATCTTGGCCACCGCCTCGGAGTCCATCTCCTCCACCCCCTCAACGGGCAGGTTTGTGTGATCTTTCAGGTCCGAATAAGTGACGCTGGAGGCCGTTAACCCCGAGCGGCTATCTAGTAGCCCCACCGGAAGGCTGGTTTTGCCAGTATACGGCCCGCCGGTCATCCGCCACCAAATGCCCGAGCCGCAGCGCTTGCAAAAAGCGCGCTCAGCGAAGGCGGATGTCTGGATAGTGGCAAGGTGCTCGCGGTCCTTGATCTCAAGGTTTTCGGTTGGCACGCTGACCCCGCGATACGGCCCACCGCCCCAGCGCTGGCACATGTCGCAGTAGCAAATGGAGAAGGTGTCCTCCATCTCGCGGGCGGTAAAGCTGATGGCCCCGCACAGGCAATGTCCGGTGCGGGTGGTCATTCGGCGGCCACCTGAGCTTGGCTGTTCAGGTATTCGGCGATGCTTTCGGCCGCATCGCGCCCATCTTTTATGGCCCAAACCACAAGGCTGGCGCCGCGCACAATATCACCGACAGCATAAACGCCCTCCAAACTGGTGGCGTGGCTTTCGTGTTGGGCCGTAACCGTGTCCCAATCGGTGGTTTGCAGTTCGGGGGTTGCCCACATTTCGGGCAGGTTTTCCGGCGTAAAGCCAAGGGCCAAAATCACGAGGTCAGCGGCCTCGGTATAGTCGGCCCCCTCCACCTCCTCAGGCGCACGGCGGCCAGAGGCATCGGGCGCACCTAGGCGCATTTTAGCAACGCGCACGCCGGCGACATTGCCTTCCCCCGTAAAGGACTTGGGCGCGCGCAGCCAGTTAAACTCCACACCTTCTTCCTCGGCATTTTGGGTTTCGCGCATCGAGCCGGGCATATTGGCACGATCGCGGCGGTAAAGGCATTTTACGCTTTCTGCCCCTTGCCGAATGGCGGTACGCACGCAGTCCATAGCCGTATCGCCACCCCCGATCACCACCACTTTTTTGCCTTTGGCATCCAGCGCCTTGGCCTCGACAGGGTCGCCGAAATTCAGGTGGTTAGAGGTGGTCAGGAAATCCAGCGCCTGCACAATGCCCGAAAGGCCAGCGCCGGGGGCCTTGAGGCCACGCTTGTTATAAACGCCGGTAGCGATCAGCACGGCATCATGGGTTTGGCGCAGCTCGGCAAAGGAAATATCATCGCCGATATTACAGTTGGTAATGATCTTAACCCCGCCATCTTCAAGCCGCTTTACACGCCGCATGACCACATCTTTTTCCAGCTTAAAGCTCGGGATGCCATAGGTCAGCAGCCCGCCAGCGCGGTCATTCCGGTCATAAACCGTAACGCCGTAGCCCATGCTGCGCAGGCTTTCAGCTGCTGCCAGCCCACCGGGGCCAGCGCCGATAATACCGATGTTCTGGTTTAGCTCAGCGCGAGGCTCCAGCGGTTTTACCCAGCCGTTTTCCCACGCCGTATCTGTCAGGTATTTCTCCACTGCGCCGATGGTTACGGTGCCGTGGCCTGATTGCTCGATCACGCAGTTACCTTCGCATAAGCGGTCTTGCGGGCAGATACGGCCACAGATTTCGGGGAAGGTATTGGTGGCTTGGCTTAGCTCATAAGCCTCCCGCAAGCGCCCCGTGGCGGTGCGGTTGAGCCAGTCGGGGATGTTATTTTGTAGCGGGCAATGGGTTTGGCAAAACGGCACGCCGCATTGGCTGCAACGGCTGGCCTGCTCGGCGGCTTTTTCAGCGGCAAACTCGGCGTAAATCTCGTGGTAA
>JAJRRX010000314.1 GCA_024279075.1 Alphaproteobacteria bacterium
AATCTCGCCCGCATCATTGAGCCGAATGCTCTTTGCCGCCGGTGTGCGGGGCAGGCCCGGCATGGTCATGATAGCACCACAGATCACCACAATAAACCCGGCACCAGCCGAAAGCCGCACCTCCCGAACGGGCAGCGAATGCCCCGTCGGCGCGCCGCGCAGATCAGGGTCTGTTGAGAAACTATACTGCGTTTTCGCCATGCAAACCGGTAGATCACCATAGCCAGCCTCCTCCCAATCGCGCAATTGCTGCCGGATTTTCTTATCCGCCAGAACCTCATCCGCCCGATAGATCCTTTTGGCAATAGTTTCGATTTTTTCAAACAATGGCATCTCATCGGGGTATAAAGGTGCGAATTGTGCAACATTTGCTTCGGCAATTTCCGCTACCCGCTTGGCCAATGCCTCGGTGCCAGCGCTACCATTGGCCCAATGGGTACACAGAATTGCCTCCGAGCCATGGCCGCGCGCGTAAGCCTTAATCGCCTCGACCTCGTCATCCGTATCCGTGGTAAAATGGTTTATCGCCACCACCACCGGCACGCCAAAGCTCTTCATATTCTCGATATGCCGCCCAAGGTTCGCACAGCCCTCGATTACCGCATTCACGTTTTCCGGCCCAAGGTCAGCCCGCGCCACCCCGCCATTCATCTTGCTGGCCCGCACCGTGGCCACCAGCACCACCACATCGGGCGTTAGCCCCGCCTTACGGCACTTGATGTTCATAAATTTCTCAGCGCCTAAATCGGCCCCGAAGCCCGCCTCCGTCACCACATAATCGCTGATCTTCAGCGCGGTTTGGGTGGCCACCACCGAATTGCACCCATGGGCGATATTGGCAAACGGCCCGCCATGCACCAGCGCCGGATTGTTCTCCAGCGTCTGCACAAGGTTGGGCTGCATCGCTTGCTGCAGCAACACTGTCATCGCCCCGTCGGCCTCGATATCGCGGCAATAAATCGGCGTTTTGTCCCGCCGGTACGCCACAATAATATTCCCCAACCGCTGCTGCAGATCCTTCAAATCATTGGAAAGGCACAATATGGCCATCACTTCAGACGCCACCGTAATATCAAACCCGCCTTGGCGCGGAAAGCCGTTGGCAATGCCACCTAAGCTCACCACCAAATCCCGCAGCGCGCGATCGTTCATGTCCATCACGCGGCGCCACACAATCCGGCGCTCATCAATATCCAGCTCATTGCCCCAATAAATATGGTTATCAATCATTGCCGAAAGCAGGTTATGCGCGCTGGTAATAGCATGAAAATCGCCGGTAAAATGCAGGTTCATATCCTCCATCGGCACCACTTGCGCATAGCCGCCACCTGCCGCCCCGCCCTTCATGCCAAAACACGGGCCGAGGGAAGCCTCGCGAATACAAATCGTAGATTGCTTGCCAATCGCGTTCAGCCCGTCGCTCAGCCCAACCGTTGTCGTTGTCTTGCCCTCGCCCGCAGGCGTGGGCGAAATCGCCGTTACCAAAATCAGCTTACCATCAGGCTTGCCAACCTGCGCCGCAATAAAATCAGCCGAAATCTTGGCCTTGTCATGCCCGAATGGCAGCAAATCCGCCTCCGGAATCCCGAGCTTTGCCCCGATCTCCTGTATCGGCTTTTTACTGGCGGCTCGCGCAATCTCAATATCGGTTTTAAAGTCCATCTGGCACCTCTGGGGCTTGGGTTTCGCTATCCATACACTACCGCGCAGCGCGGCTACCTGCTGCCGAATTTCGACACCAAACTAGCTAAAGCCGACGAAGCCTCAAATAGTGTGCCAAAGTATACACAACTATCCGCCTCACACCATATTATAAATGCACCCATGCCCGCTGTTCGGGCACATGCAACCGCAGCTCATCACCCAGCCGCAATACACCCTCGCGCTCCACCCAGCCCGTTACTCCGCGCCGCCCTTTGGCTGCGGCTTTAAACAGCTTGCCTTTGCCCAGCATCGCCTCCTCGATCCCTTTGGCAGGCAGGTGGCAAGGTCGGTTTTCCATATCTACAGTGAGTGAAACCGCCGCGTTCGCCAACCGCGCCGATGGCGGTATATGGGTAAAATCCGGTATGCCCTCAACCAGCACCGATACACCCAAAAGCGCCGCGTCCAATGCGGCCACCCCCATTTCTGTCGCAATTTCCGCCACTTCCTCTGCCGACATCAGGCAAAGCTGTCGTGTGTTCCTTATCTCGCTTCCTTTGGGATATTGCGACACAACGCGGCTGCACGAGGCCCGCGTAAGCCCGCGCCGACTTTCGCCCACAGGCCCTGCAAAGCGCAAATCAAGCGCCTGAACAGCGCGGTTGCTTAGCCCCGCCGCGCGGTCCTCATTCAGCCCAAGCCACGTAACGCGGCCCACATAATTCGTTGGCACCAATGCTGGCATGCCGTTCTCCCATAAAAAAACCGGCACCCTATAGTGCCGGTTTCTAGTATCAACCCTGCGGTTGCGGTTCCATTCCGCCATCACCTTTGGGCTTTTTCGCCGCTTTCGGGATAGAGCTAACAGAGCCACTATCGCCGCTAGACGTATCGTCATCATCCGGCTTTAAGGGCGGTTCGCCTCGCATCACCCGCTTAATTTCATCCCCTGTCAGGGTTTCATATTCAAGCAGGCCCTGCGCCAAACGGTCAAACTCCTTGGGGTTATCTTCAATGATTTTCCGTGCGGTTTTATAGCCATCGTCGATCAGCCGTTTGACCTCTTTCTCGATCACTTCCTGCGTGGATTCCGAAATCGAAAGCCCGCCCGCGCCATTGCCGGAATAGCCCTCATGCGCCGCTTGGTAATCAATATTACCCACCACGTCAGACATCCCCCAGCGCAGCACCATTGCCCGCGCCAAGCTGCTGGCTTGCTGGATATCGCCCGATGGCCCGTTGCTCACCCGCTCCTCGCCATATTTATAAATCTCGGCGGCTTTCCCTGCCATCGCCATGGCGATTTTCTGGATAGCTTGGTCCTTGAAATAGTTGAGCTGGTCCATCTCTGGCAGGCTCATCACCATGCCCAAGGCCCCGCCACGCGGAATAATGGTCGCCTTATACACAGGGTCACATTTGGGCAGCTTGATGCCCACAATCGCGTGGCCACTTTCGTGATACGCCGTCATTTCCTTTTGCTCTTCGGTCAGCACCATAGAGCGGCGCTCGGCCCCCATCATCACCTTATCCTTGGCGAATTCAAAATCCTCCATGGTGACAAATCTCTTGCCCGTGCGTGCCGCTGTCAGCGCCGCCTCGTTCACAAGATTGGCCAAATCAGCGCCAGAAAAGCCAGGCGAACCGCGGGCAATAATCCGCAGGTCCACATCAGGCCCCAGCGGGATTTTCTGCGCGTGGATGTCCAAAATCTTTTTGCGCCCGTTAATATCAGGCAGCGGCACATGGATTTGCCTATCAAAACGGCCCGGCCGCAGCAGCGCTTTATCCAGCACATCCGCGCGGTTGGTCGCGGCCAAAAGGATCACGCCTTCATTGGCCTCAAAACCGTCCATCTCTACCAAAAGCTGGTTTAAGGTTTGCTCGCGCTCGTCATTACCCCCGCCCACACCAGAGCCACGCTGGCGGCCCACGGCGTCAATTTCGTCAATAAACACAATGCACGGCGCGTTTTTCTTGGCTTGTTCAAACATATCGCGCACGCGGCTCGCGCCCACGCCCACAAACATCTCCACAAAATCCGAGCCCGAAATCGCAAAGAACGGCACACCAGCCTCGCCCGCAATCGCCCGCGCCAGCAGGGTTTTACCCGTGCCCGGAGGGCCAACCAGCAGCGCGCCCTTAGGGATCTTGCCCCCAAGGCGGCTAAATTTTTGCGGGTCTTGCAGAAATTCAACAATCTCCTCAAGCTCTTCTTTGGCCTCGTCAATGCCCGCCACATCGCCGAAGGTCACCTTGCCCGAACGCTCTGTCAGCATTTTGGCGCGCGATTTACCAAAGCTCATCGCCCCGCCTTTGCCGCCACCTTG
>JAJRRX010000315.1 GCA_024279075.1 Alphaproteobacteria bacterium
AGCGCGTAAATGCCGAGATGAACGGCGTGGCTTGCATGGAGATTTACCCTAATTCCACGCTTTATAACGATAACCAAGTGCTTGAAGCCATGCTTCAGGGCGATGTGCAACTGGCCGCGCCAAGCCTCTCGAAGTTCGAGGCCTTCACCCGCCAGTTCCGCATTTTTGACCTGCCGTTTATGTTCAACAACATCGACGCGGTTGATGCGTTCCAAACCTCCGAAACCGGCGAAGCGATGAAGGCTTCGATGGCGCGGCGTGGCCTTATGGGCCTTGAGTTCTGGCACAATGGCATGAAAAACTTCTCGGCCAATGTGCCGTTGATTAACCCATCTGACGCCGAAGGCCTGAAGTTCCGCGTGCAAACATCTGATGTGCTGGTTGCCCAGATGGAAGCCCTTGGCGCGATCCCGCAGCCAATGGCGTTTTCGGAAGTTTACGGCGCGCTGCAAACCGGCGTTGTTGATGGCCAGGAGAACACATGGTCCAACATTTATGGCAAGAAGTTCTTCGAGGTTCAGGACGGCGTGACCGAAACCAACCACGGCATTATTGACTATTTGGTTGTAACCTCTACCGAGTGGCTCGACGGCCTAGAGCCTGAGGTGCGGGACCAGTTCTTGCAAATCCTGCGCGAAGTGACCGTGCTGCGGAATGCTGAGGCGACCGCCGTGAACGAAGAAGCCAAAGCGGCGATTATCGCGGCTGGCGGCGTTGTGCGTACGCTCACCCCTGAGCAGCGCCAAGCTTGGGTGGATGCCATGAAGCCGGTTTGGGCACAGTTTGAAGGCGACGTAGGCGCTGAGAACATTGCGGCGGCTCAAGCCATCAACATGAGCCAATAAAACACAGCGCGCCGCCAGTGAAAATTGGCGGCGCAACTCATTTCGGGGGCCACCATGATTGCTAAGAAAAAAAGCTTTATCGACACCTTAGAGGAAACGGCGATTGCGACCATCCTCGGGCTTATGACGCTGATAACATTTGCAAATGTGGTGCTACGCTACACGGCTTCCACCGGCTTTGGCACCTATATGAAAGAGACCTGGGGCATCAATGGCGGCCTCATTTGGGGCTTGGAGCTGACCTCGATCCTGTTTTCTTGGCTTGTGCTTTTTGGCGTCAGCTATTGCGTTAAAATCACCGCGCATCTTGGCGTGGATTCCGTGATCAATATTTTCAGAATGCCAATGCGCCGCAAGCTTGCCATGTTTGCCACCGCGCTTTCTATCATTTACGCCCTGCTGCTGCTCAAAGCCGGCTGGGATTATTACGCCAATTTTGCCAACCTGCCTGCCACCACGGGCCACTGGTTCCCGACCGGTTTTGAAGAAATGAAGCCCACCAGCTATCGTGGCTGGTATGAGGTCGACCGCGTGCCGATGCCGGAATGGCTGCGCTTTATCGAGCCTTTAATGAACGAAGGCGAGGCTTACAATAAGCTGCCGCGCTTTATCCCCTATGTGATCTTGCCTATTGGCGCGGCGCTGCTGCTTTTCCGCCTTGTGCAAGCCTTTATGGGCCTCGCCAATGGCACCCGCGATACCCTGATTGTTAGCCACGAGGCTGAAGATGATGTAAAAGAAGTGGCTGCCAAAGCCGCCGCACAGGAGGCTTAATTTATGGATATTCTCTTTCTCTTTGGCATGGTTATCGGCTTTTTGCTTATCGGCGTGCCCATCGCCATTTCGCTTGGCCTCAGCTCGATCATCTTCATGCTGCTTTACTCCGATGCCTCCTTGGCCTCCGTCGGGCAAACCATGTTTCAGGCGATGTATGCGCACTACACCCTGCTCGCCATTCCGTTTTTCATCCTCGCCTCCAGCTTCATGAGCACCGGCGGGGTCGCAAGGCGCATCATCCGGTTTGCCATCGCTATGGTTGGCCACCTGCGCGGCGGCTTTGCCATTGCGGGCGTGCTGGCCTGCATGATGTTTGCAGCGCTCTCCGGCTCCTCCCCTGCTACAGTGGTGGCCATTGGCTCCATCGTGATCGCGGGCATGCACCAGCTTGGCTACACCAAAGATTTCGCGGCCGGCATCATCGCCGTGGCGGGCACCCTTGGCATTCTTATTCCGCCCTCCATCGTGATGGTGGTTTATGCCTCCGCCACCGATGTTTCGGTGGGCCGGATGTTCCTTGCGGGCGTTATCCCGGGCATTCTGGCGGGCACCATGCTGATGGTCGGCATCTATGTGGTGGCACGCTATAAAAACATGCCAAAAGGCGAGTGGCTCGGCTGGGGCGAGGTTTTTGCCTCGGGGCGGGATGCGGCCTTTGGCCTGTTTCTGATGGTCATCATCATGGGCGGCATCTATGGCCACCCGTGGTATGGCACACACGAAATCACCAACGTGGACGGCGTGCGGGAAATGATCAGCGGCATCTATTGGCGCGCAGGGGCCTTCACCCCCACCGAAGCCGCCGCTGTGGCCGCGATTTACGCCTTTCTAATTGCCAGCTTTGTCTACCGCGATATGGGGCCGCTGGCCGCAAAAGAGGAAGGCGGCAAGCCTATTTCCTTGCTGAAAAAACCATGGGCGCTTATCACCGCATGGGTGCATAAAGACACCCGCGCTACCCTGTTTGAAGCAGGCAAGCTCACCATTACGCTAATGTTCATCATCGCCAATGCGCTGCTGCTTAAACACGTGCTGACCGAGGAACAGATCCCGCAACAAGTGGCCAATGCCATGCTCACGGCGGGGCTAGGCGCGATCATGTTCCTCGTAATCGTCAACGTGATCTTGCTCATCGGCGGGCAGTTCATGGAGCCGTCGGGCCTAATCGTTATCGTGGCCCCCGTGGTGTTTCCGATTGCGATTGAGTTAGGGATAGACCCGATTCACCTCGGCATTATCATGGTGGTGAATATGGAGATCGGTATGATCACCCCGCCTGTTGGCCTCAACCTGTTTGTGACCTCGGGCGTGGCGGGCATGCCAATGCTCAGGGTGGTGCGCGCCGCCCTGCCATGGCTTGGCATCCTGTTTGTGTTCCTGATACTGGTGACTTACATCCCGATCATTTCCACCCTGTTACCCAATGCCATTATGGGGCCGGAAATCATCCTCAAATAGCACTAACATCAGCCCTGCTCGTGGCATTCCCCCTCATTTTGAGTGGGGTCCGCGTGTAGAATTACGCGGCTTAAACCGTTAAGCATCCAATGGTGCCGAAAGCCCGCAGGAATTCGCTGACTGAAGTAGAAATAACCTCGTTTTTTGTAAGAAAAAGGAGCCAAAAAGCCCGTCAATTAGTCCTACCATTTCGCCTAAAGTTAGCAACGGATGGGCATTATTCAGTAAATTCAATATGTTATACGAACGAGAGTTTTGGTTTTGGTGACCCCGACAGGATTCGAACCTGTGGCCTGCTGATTAGAAGTCAGCTGCTCTATCCAGCTGAGCTACGGGGCCGGGAAATTAGTGTGTCCAGACCGTGCGTCTGTTAGCGGCAAAATTTTCTGCGTATCCACCTTGGCGCACCAAGGTTTGCCGTTTGTGTGGTTCCGTAATTGTATACACCAAACCCTCGGTCTCGGCATAGGCAACCGCTGCATCTTTGCTGGCAAACCGCATACGAATTTGCTGCTGCATATCAGTGGCGCTGGTCCAGCCCATCAGCGGGTCAATACCGCGCGGGGTATCCGGGCAATAGTCCAAAACCCAATCTTTGGTTTTAGCTTGGCCAGATTGCATCGCATTGCGGGCGGGCTGATAAATTCGTGCGGTCATAGGCGTGCCTCTTACATGTCTCAACATCTTATCGCCAATCACGCGGCGCGGTGCAAGGGGGATTGCAAGGAAAGTTACCAGCCCAGTGTGAGGGAGCGAGGGGTGGGGTGGGTTCGTATCACACCGGACCGATAACTTGCCACTTGC
>JAJRRX010000316.1 GCA_024279075.1 Alphaproteobacteria bacterium
AACTCCTCTTTAGCCGTGGTGGATTTCCTCATTCTGTTGGTTGTTACGCCAGTGGTCTCCTTCTATTTACTCCTTGATTGGGATCGTTTAGTTGCAAAAATAGATACATGGCTGCCCCGTGAGCACGTCAATACCATTCGCGGGCTGGCGCGCAATATTGATACCGTTTTGGCTGGTTTTGTGCGTGGGCAGATCACTGTAAGCGCCATACTTGGCAGCTTTTATGCCATTTCGCTGGTTTTAATTGGCCTGCAATTTGGCGCGGTCATCGGTTTGGTGGCTGGGCTTATTTCCTTCATTCCTTTTGTCGGTTCGATCATTGGCGGCGGGCTTTCCATCGGTGTGGCGCTCTTTCAGTTCTGGGATGATCCGATCTGGATCGGCGTGGTGGCGGCTGTGTTTGCCATCGGGCAGTTTGTGGAGGGAAATATTTTAAGCCCCAAACTTGTAGGCGGCTCTGTGGGGCTGCATCCGGTCTGGCTGATGTTTTCGCTCTCGGCCTTTGGCTCGCTGCTTGGCTTTACCGGCTTACTGATTGCGGTGCCTGTTTCGGCCAGCATCGGCGTGATCGGCCGCTTTTTGATGGACCAATACATGGATGGCCCGCTGTTCAAAGGCCCGCCATCATCGGAGGATGAGTGAGCGTGGCCGAGCAACTGGTGCTGGACCTGCCCGTGCGACAAGCCCTTGGGCGGGATGATTTTTTTGTCGCGCCCTGCAATGAGCTGGCGGTGGCGCAGCTTGAAGGTTGGGCGCGCTGGCCCGATGGGCGCTTGGCTTTGGTAGGGCCATCCGGCAGTGGCAAAACCCATTTAGCACATGTTTGGACGGCCATGAGTGGGGCAAATATCATTGAGGCGCGGGCGCTCAAGCCCGAAGATGCCGCACCGACTTTGGTGGTGGAAAATGTAGAGAAAATCGGAGGCAATGAAGCCGCGCTCTTTCATGTTTATAACCAAATGAACGCAGAAGGCGGAGCGCTCCTTATCACCGGAGATGCCGCTCCATCGCGCTGGCCGCTGACCTTGCCAGACCTGCGCTCGCGGCTGGAATCCGTGCCTGTAGTCGCGGTGGAACCGCCTGATGATACCCTGCTTTCCATGATCATGGCCAAGCTGTTTGATGATCGCCAACTACCGGTTTCCCCCAAACTCATCGCCTATTTGCTCAAGCGGGTTGGGCGCTCCTACGGCGAGGTAAACCGCTTGGTCAAAACTCTTGATAATGCCGCGCTGGCGGCAGGCAAGCCACTTTCGGTGCGCTTTGTGTCAGGCTTTTTAAGCGCGGATGATGAGCAAAACCATGCCCGAGATTAACGCCGACTTTCTGAACAATACGGCCCCCGCGCCTATTGATTTGCCTGTTGAAGGCCCTGCGCGCTTCATCAACCGCGAGCTTTCGTGGCTGGCTTTTAACTGGCGCGTGCTGGAAGAGGCTGCGAACCCTGCGGTGCCACTTTTAGAGCGTGTACGATTTCTGGCTATATCGGCCACTAATCTTGACGAGTTTTTCACCGTCCGTGTGGCTGGCCTGCGAGAAATGTGCCGCGAGGGCATCGGGCGAGTATCGGCAGATGGCCTGACGCCGCAACAACAGCTGGAAAAGATAAACGAAAACGTGCGCGCCTTAATGGAGGAACAGCAAGCAACGTGGGGAGCTTTGCGTGCGGCATTGAAGGCCAAGGGTATTCTCATTCTCGGCACAGAGGATGTGACAGAGTCCGACCGTGAAGCGCTGGCCGATATTTTCCTCGAACAGGTTTTCCCAATTCTGACCCCGATCGCGCTGGATCCCGCGCACCCGTTTCCGTTTATTGGCTCCGGCGGCTTTGCCCTCGCGCTCCAACTTAAACGCA
>JAJRRX010000317.1 GCA_024279075.1 Alphaproteobacteria bacterium
AGAACTGCTGATCGGGCAAATCGTGCGGGCGCGCTCGGGCGAAATTAGGGTGCTTTTGGCGGCTGATTTTGAAGGGCTGGAATTTGTGCGTATTCTGCGAGCCTCGCCGCAGGACCAAATCAGCGGCAGTGGCGACCTTGTCGGCGAGGATATTCTGGAGGAAGTGCCGCTTTCGATGCCATCGCCTTTTGCGGGCGAAACCATAGTGCCGCCGCCGCTACGCGGGGATGATCATTGAGCGTATCTCCCAAAATCTGGCTTTATCGCGGACTTTAT
This sequence comes from Alphaproteobacteria bacterium, assembly GCA_024279075.1. Lineage (GTDB taxonomy): Bacteria > Pseudomonadota > Alphaproteobacteria > Rhodobacterales > Rhodobacteraceae > UBA3077. The sequence goes on from JAJRRX010000317.1 coordinate 277, forward strand.
GGGCTGCTTGGCCTGTTGGCCATTGCTTACCCGATATTACCTCTGCAATTCACGCCCGAGCGCTGGCCCGCCCTTGGGCTTTTGTTTGCGCTCACCATGGCTTGGGTGGTGCGCCAGCCCGAAAGCGCGCCGTTTTTGCTGATTGCGGCCCTAGCGATATTGGCCGATGCGGTGCTTATGCGGCCCATGGGCCTGTGGGCCTTGCTGCTTTTAATGGCCTCCGAAACCGTGCGCTTTAGCTACCGCAGCATTCAAGGGCGCGGCTTGGCGATGGAATTCACCGTGGTGGCGGGGGTGCTATTGGCGATGGTGATTGTGCAAAACCTGCTACTCTGGATCAGCTTTTCACAATCGCTTGAGGCGCGACGGATGCTGCAATTTACCGTGCTGACCCTGCTTTGCTACCCTGTTATGGTTGCTTTTCTGCACTATATAATAAGAGTGCGTAAACCAGACCACACTAACCGCCCCGATCGGCTCGGAAAAATCAGATGAAAAGCCCAATAAAAACCTCGCGGGACCAAACCAGCCGGATTAGCCGCCGCGCTGTGGTGCTGGGTGGCATTCAGGGCTTGGTTATTGGCACGCTTGCATGGCGGATGCGTGATTTGCAGGTCACACAAAGCAGCCAATACCGCCTGCTATCGGATGAAAATAGAATTCGCGACCGCCTTATTTTGCCAGAGCGCGGCTTGATATTTGACCGAAACGGCCTGCCCTTGGCGGAAAACCTGCCCAATTACCGCATCACCATGATTCGCGAACAAGCGGGTGATGTGCGCACAGTGTTGGCGCAACTGGCGCGCATAATTGATCTGCCAGTTGAGCGGCGCGAAGAGATCATCAAAACCATGCGCCGCTTTGGCCCCTCCAAAAACGTGCCGGTGGTGGAGCAAATAAGCTGGCAAGATTTTGCTCGTGTTTCTGCCAACGCCCCCGCCCTGCCCGGGATCATAACAGAAGTTGGGCTTAACCGTAATTATCCGATGGAGGAGGATTATTCCCACCTTATCGGCTATGTCGGCCCTGTCAGCGAGGCGGATTTGAAGCGGTTTGACGACCCTGATCAAATCATCCTCAGCCCCGGTTTTCAAATTGGTAAAACCGGGTTGGAGCGCCGTAAGGGCTCAATTTTGCGCGGTGTGGCTGGGATTAAACGGGTTGAGGTTAATGCGGTTGGCCGCGTTATGCGCGAACTTGGGCGCAATGAGGCCCTCAAGGGCGCGGATATGCAGCTGACGCTGGATCATGACCTCCAGCACTATGCACAATACCGCCTTAAGGGTGAAAGCGCGGCGGCGGTGGTAATGGATGTAAACTCGGGCGATGTGCGTGCCATGGCCTCCACCCCTGGCTTTGACCCGAACAGGTTTATTTATGGTATTACGGCAAAATACTGGAATAGCCTGATCGAAAATGACTATCGGCCACTGGCGGATAAAACCATTTCAGGTGCCTACCCCCCTGGCTCTACGGTGAAAATGATCACCGCGCTTGCGGCCTTGGAAGAAGGGCTGGTGGATCCCAAAGAAGAGATCATGTGCCGTGGTTATGTCGAGGTCGGCAATCGTCGCTTTCACTGCTGGAAGCGCGGTGGCCATGGGCGGATGAACCTAACCAATGGGCTTAAGCAATCTTGCGATGTATACTATTACGAAATTTCTCAACGGATCGGCATTGAGAAAATGGCCCTGATGGCGCGGCGCTTTGGCTTTGGGGCCAAGCCGCCTTTGCCCCTGCCCTCAATCAGTGGTGGCCTTGCGCCCAATAAGCAGTGGAAGTTTGATCGCTATAACGAGGAATGGCGCATTGGTGATACGCTGAATGCTGCCATTGGGCAGGGTTTTGTGCTGGCCTCGCCGATGCAGCTCGCGGTGATGACCTCGCGCATCGCCTCTGGCCGCGCCGTGCAGCCGCGCATTGTGCAACGCATTAACGGAGTGGCCGAGCCAATTACGCGCGCGCCTTCCATGCAGCTTGCCGCCAATAACCTAGATATTGTGCGCCTTGGCATGTATCGCGTTGCCAATGAAACCCGTGGCACCGCTTACAAAACCCGTATCAACGAGCCTAGTTTGGCGATGGCGGGCAAAACCGGCACGGCGCAGGTAAAAGGCATTAGTGCAGCAGAGCGCGAAGCCGGGCTTGATGCCGTAGAAACCCCGTGGAAATACCGCGACCACGCGCTTTATGTTGGCTTTGCCCCTTATGACAACCCGCGCTACGCCATTTCAGTGGTTATCGAGCATGGTGGCTCTGGCTCGGGTGCGGCCGCCCCTGTGGCCCGAGATATCATGTTGCGCGCGCTTTATGGCACCCAACCGCCGCTCTCGGCTTACCCGCGCAGCCAGTGGCCCGCCATGCGCGAGCAGCAAGCCAGTGAGCCGCCACCCAACCAAAACACCGTGCCAGCCACAGGGGGGAGTGATCGCGCATGAGCTTTCTAGACCCGACTCATAACCAAGCCCCGCGTGGTTTGCGCAAGATTTTTTACGTAAACTGGCCACTGGTTATATTGGTTAGTGCTGTGGCCTGTTTTGGCTTTTTGATGCTCTATTCAGTAGCTGGCGGCGAGCTAAACCGTTGGGCAAGGCCACAAATGATCCGCTTTGTCGTGGGCATGATTATCATGTTTATCATCGCCTTCACCCCGCTTAGCTTTTGGCGGCATGTCTCGCTAATGGCCTATATTTTTGGCCTTTTACTCCTGCTTTATGTGCTGTTTTTTGGTTCGGTCGGCATGGGGGCGCAACGCTGGATAGACCTGAAATTCATCCAGCTCCAACCCTCCGAACTGATGAAAATCGCGCTGGTTATGGCGTTGGCGCTTTATTATGACTGGCTACCGCCCGAAAAGGTCTCCCATTTTGGCTATGTGCTGATCCCGCTTGCCATGATCGGCCTGCCCGCGATGATGGTGGTGGTGCAGCCCGACCTTGGCACCGCAATTTTACTGGTGGCAAGTGGCGGTGTGGTTATGTTTTTGGCAGGCGTGAGCTATTGGTATTTTATTGCAGCTATCAGTGCGGGGGTCGGGGTTGTCTCGGCTGTTTTTATGTCTCGCGGCACCAGTTGGCAAATGCTGAATGGCTACCAATATAAGCGGATTGATACCTTTCTTGACCCCTCGCTCGACCCGTTGGGCGCGGGCTATCACATTACGCAGTCCAAAATTGCGCTTGGTTCTGGCGGGCTTTCAGGAAGGGGCTTTATGCAAGGGCCGCAATCGCAGCTCAATTTTTTGCCTGAAAAACAAACAGACTTTATTTTCACCACGCTGGCTGAGGAATTTGGCTATATCGGCAGCACCTTCCTGCTCATTCTTTACTCGCTGATCATGATCTTTGCCATTTCAGCTGCGATGAAAAACAAAAACCGTTTTGGCGCCCTGCTGATCGGCGGGGTGGCAGCGACTTTCTTCTTTTACTTTGCCCTCAATATGGCCATGGTCATGGGGCTGGCCCCCGTGGTTGGCGTGCCTTTGCCGCTGGTGTCTTACGGTGGCTCGGCCATGCTGGTGCTGCTAGCAGGTTTTGGCCTCATTCAATCCGCCCATATCCACCGCCCAAAATAAGGTTGCCCTATGCCCAACGTGCTGTTTGCCGGAACCGATGATAACTGGAATACTTACCAAAGCCTCATTCCCGAAGCGCTGGCCGCGCGGGGTATCAA
>JAJRRX010000318.1 GCA_024279075.1 Alphaproteobacteria bacterium
CTTGCGCCAATTTTCCGCTTGCAGCCGCATCGGGAATCTCTATATATCAGCCACACGAAGCGGGCGTAGCTCAGTGGTAGAGCACTTCGTTGCCAACGAAGATGTCGTGAGTTCGAATCTCATCGCCCGCTCCAATATTCATCAACCTCCAGGTCATTAACCGTCGGAATATTGTAAGCTTGGCGGTTCATAAACGAATCAAACAATTCGCTTGAGCCTTCTATTTTTCTAAAATCAGTATTGCCCGGTGTTTTTGATCGGCGTTGGAACTCCCCGATATTGGCCCCCATCGTATTTCGCACGGATATGTTGATCACGACGGGCAGGTCAATTATTCGGGCGTTGCGATATACGGTATCAATGGCGTTTAGCAGCCCTTCTGAAACATCGTCCAACTGCCCGGTTGCGTCATGCCAATTACCGGCAAGTTCGGTAATTGTAATTTCAGCATCTCCGGATTCATCATCAAGATCAAAATTGGCATCCAACGGATTTGAGCTATCTTCAACCCGCTCCAGCAGCTTATTTACAAATGCGCGCTTAATGTTTTGAATGGTTGGCATCGCACCCGCAGGGGCCTCGTTGCCAAACGTCCGGCAGGCCCGCCTAAAATCATTGACCTGAGCCTCCGGCACGCCGGTTGCATCGGCGGCGATGTCATTGTTGATTTTCCAATAGATAGCAAAGCGATCATAAGCTTCCCGGTGCGACTCCTGACCAAAGGCGTTAAATGCACTTACCCAATCATCTTGAATATGATTAATCGCGCGAACGCCAGAGCTACCGGCAAAGGTGGTGTTGACGCAGGCGGTAATAACCGGCAGCAAAGCAGAAACAGCCGCAGCGGTTTCTGCCAATACGCGGGATTGCGGAAAAATATAGGTTAAAACCCCAAGCACGTCTGAGACGGACAAGGAGGCGGACGCCGCATCGGTTTCCATATAATCTCGCACATCGCCAATAGAGCTACTGGCCAAGGCCGACCAACGGCCAATGGAGGCCTCAAACGGCTCAATAAAAACTTCGCTGCTAAACGGGGTTAAATTGCCGACGACTTCCATTTCGTCCATTTCGACAGCATTTGCCGACATATAGGCGGCATTCTCGCGTTCAACCAATGTGTTTAAGCGCTCTATTGCTGCGTTAATACTGTCGTTCAGCTCGTCCAGAATGGCTCTATCGTCAGAGCTTAAGGTGCCATCGGCCAGCAGCTCGGCTCTAACGTTATTGTATTGTGTTTCCATTCGGTTAAGGCGTGTTTCGGCGCGGCTAATATCTCTGGAAAGTGTCATGACTAAATCCTAATCCGTTGCTATATTACCTTATTCAAGTTCGGCCATCATTTCGGCAAGCTCGGTTTTCATGTTTTGTAACGTGGACATTAGCGCCGCTTTCCGCTCTGGCGCTGCATCTGGGCCGCTGGAGGGCGGGGTGGCGGTTTCAGTGGCACCGCCAGAATTTGAGCTGCCACTTGAGGCATCGCCAAGCAAAGTGCCAAATAAGGTCAATATTTGTGCACATTTGGCAGGGTCGTCTTTTTTAACCTCTGATTTGAAGCCCTTAATGAGCAGTGCCAGTTTCTTTTTCAGGGGCGCATCATCTGTGGTTGCCGCTTCACGAATGGCGGGCATAAAGGCCTCGAACTGCGCTTGGTAATCTTCTGATGGTGCCGTCTCTGCTTCGGTAGAGGCTTCGGTGTCTTCGGTTTCTCCCGCACTCGACTGGCTTTCGGAGCTTTCAGCCTCTGCGGCGCTTGGGCCACTTTCTTCGGGCGCGTCATCGGCATCCTCCGCGCCAGCATACGCCTCGGTCAGCTGCTCGATTGCGTCCAGCTTTTCCGCCGCGCCGACCCATTCATTATTGGCCAAAGCATAGTCAAACTCGCGCATCGTTCGCCCGATTTGGTCAGCGGCATCGCTGTTATCTCCGCTTTTTACCTGCTCGGCGGCGGGGGCCAAGGCCTCCATTCGGGCCGCGAGTGGCCGCTTTAAGGCCATCAAGCCCTCATAATCTTCCAACACGACTTTGAGCACGTTCAGCGTGCCCGCACCGCGCTCATAATCCTCACCATCCATCGAGCGCGCATGGGCGGCCAAAGCATCCTGCAAAGCTGAAAACATGACGTTTTCAGGATCAGCTTGCAAAGCGTCAATGTCGTCTTGCATCTCGGCAAGTTCTGCTTCCAGTGCCGCTTTCTGGTCGCCGCCATCAGGGGCTTCCGCGCCCCCTTCATCAGTGGCCGCCGCTTGGCTTTCGTTGGTTTCTTCGGCCGCGGTTTCCTCGGTGGCGCCGCCTTCTTCGGGTTCAACAATTTCCATCCGCAACTTTAACCCGCGGGCGGTAAAGAACTTTTTTGCCAGTTTGGTTAGGTTGCCCGGAATTTTATCATTAATAGGGTCAATGTGAATCACTTGGCCCTCCATGGTCATTATGCCCCATACTCCTTTGGCCATGCCGCCTTTTTTCTTAGCCGCTTTGACCAGAACCTCGGGTGATTTTTTAATATGGGCCTCGACCACAATGCCATCTTTGGCCATGAGCACAGCACAATTATGTTGTTTCTTTTAACCTTGGCGAAAAGCGCTTTCAGCTCCTCACCCTCGGACTTGAGTTCTGCGGGGCTTTTTGTATTGGCTGCCATTGTCGTCTCCAAAATACTTTTTTAAAATTGTCGATTTTTATACGCTTATAATTGCGTATTGTGGCATTTTGTCAAGGTTGGAGCGCCGATCGCACACCTTGAAGTAAATTAAAAACTCATCATACAACCTTTGAATTGGCTGCTTTTTGCCGCAGGTGCGAAAATTCATCTATGTTTCCCATTGGAAACTTTGCAAAGCCACACAATTAGGGTAGAGCTATACGCGATATTGAGTGACAACTTATCCCAGCAATTTGAGATATGTGGAGACAGAAATGAAAATAGGTGCGCCAAAAGAGATATTTGCCGGCGAAGCGCGGGTGGCGATGACGCCGCATTCAGCGCAAACGTTGCAAAAACTTGGC
>JAJRRX010000319.1 GCA_024279075.1 Alphaproteobacteria bacterium
CTGGCCAAATGGTCGGCAAATCGCCCTACCTGCACGCGGTGCATATGGATGCAGGCCCAGAGCTGGCAGGGCAGATTGTAAACGCCAAAATCCTGCATTCCGAGCGCAACACGCTGGCCGGAGAAATCACTTAGGCTTGGCAGCTTCGCAGCCGCCAAATTTCACCCGCCTAGCAAGGCCCGCACCTCGGCCAGCTTTTGGGCCACCAGCGCCGCATCGCCACGTGATTCAAGGTTCAGGCGCACCAAAGGCTCTGTGCCAGACGGGCGTAAGTTTAGCCGCCAATCGCCAAAATCGAGGCTTAGCCCGTCCGCGTGAGAGATCTCAATCGCCGCCCCGCCCAGCGTGTCCTCCACCATTTTTAGCGCCACTGCAGGGTCCGCGATGGTGAAATTTTGCTCGCCAGAGGTCGGGAAGCGCACCTGCCGTTCTGCCACCATTCCTCCCAGCTTTTTGCCCGAAGTCGACAGCAGTTCCGCGATCAACAGCCACGGGATCATGCCGCTATCGCAGCGCATAAAATCAGTAAAATAGTGGTGGGCAGACATCTCGCCGCCATAAATCGCCCCGCTTTCGCGCATTAGGGCCTTGATAAAAGAATGGCCAACACGCGATTGCAACGCCGTGCCACCGGCCTGCTCGACCAGCTCGATGGTATCCCAGATCAGGCGTGGGTCATGAATAATGGTGGCACCCGGATGGGCGCTAAGGGCCTGCTGGGCCAGCAACCCAACGATATAGTAGCCGTCGATAAACTGGCCTTGATCGTCAAAGAAAAAGCAGCGGTCAAAGTCGCCATCCCAGGCCACACCAAAATCGGCCCCATGCGCGCGCACAGCCTCGGCGGTGCGGGGCTGGTTTTCCGGCAAAAGCGGGTTGGGGATGCCATTGGGGAAGCTCGGGTCCGGCGTATGGTCCATTTCGATAAATGTCAGCGGCGCGCCGGCTTTGGCCAGCTGGGCTTTGATAACATCAAAGGTCGGCCCCGCTGTACCGTTGCCCGCATTGACTAAGATTTTCAGTGGCCGCAGCTTGGCGATATTAACAAAAGATATAACCCTGGCCGCATAAGCCGTCCGTGGGTTCACCTGTGCAACCTTGCCTGCCACATCCGCTTTTTCAAAGCCCCCCGCCTCTGCCCGCAGGCGCAAAGCTTCCATTTCGGTAAGTGGGTCCAGCGGGCGAGAGCCCGGCCCAACAATCTTCATTCCATTATAATCAATCGGGTTATGCGAGGCGGTGACCTCAATTCCAAGGTCGGCCGCAAGGTGGGTGGTGGCGAAATAAACTTCCTCGGTGCCGCACATGCCAATATCCTGCACATCCACGCCGTGGTCAACAAAACCTGCGATCAACGCTTGTTTTAAAGCCTCGCTGGTTGGGCGGCTGTCGGCCCCGAGCACCACGGTTTTGGGCCCGCGAATATCAGCGATTGCCGCAGCAATCGCATAGGCGATGTCCTCGTTCAGCTCCTCGCCTAATTTGCCGCGAATATCGTAAGATTTAAAACAGGTGAGGGTGTGCATAATAGGCCTTTCATCAGCAATACCCCCCAATAACGAGTATACCGCGTGTGGGCAAACCTTTAAAGCGGTTCTGGTTGAAATACCCTCAACTCGCCGCGCCGCCATGGCGCCAATGCTAGTGAAAACGGCTATTTATCCCGTCTGCCTTGCCCATATCCGCAATGATCCGCCGCGCAGCGATTTTTGGGGCAGGTGCCTGCCAGATCGGGCGGCCCACGACAAGATAATCCGCCCCTTCCGCCAGTGCTTGCGCGGGCGTGGCAATGCGCTTTTGGTCGCCCGCTTCCCCGTCGCTCATGCGCACCCCAGGGGTCACAATAAGCCTGCCTTTAGCTTCGGGCAGGGCGCGGATCAGGCCGGCTTCTTGTGGCGAGGCGATCACGCCGTCAGCGCCTGCAAGGAAGGCCAAGCGGGCGCGCTCGATCACCAGCTCATGCACCGCGCCTGACTTTATCAAACACTCATCAAGGTCGCTGCGTTCCATTGCTGTCAGAATGGTCACGGCAAGAATTTTGGTTTCACTTTCCCCACGCCCCGCCACAGCGGCGCGCACCACATGCGGGTCGCCATGCACGGTCAGGAAATCAAGGTTATATTGCGCCAACCCGCGCGTGGCTTTTTCAACGGTTGCGGGGATATCAAACAGCTTCATATCAAGGAAAATGCGCTTGCCCATCTCCTTAAGCTCAATCGCGAGGGCCAGCCCGCCGCCTGTCAGCATGCCAAGGCCGATTTTGTAAAAGCTCACCGTGTCACCAAGGGCATCGGCCAAGGCGAGGCCTTCCAGCGCATTGGGGACATCAAGGGCGACGATTAGGCGGGGGTCGGCTTTTGGCATTTTTGGCTCCAAAAATTGGTTGGTCAGGGTTGCAAGGGCTATGTGCATTTCCCATCTATGAGTCAAGGGGCCATGCCAGTTGGGTGGCCTGAAACCAAAGGCCATTAGGGCGTGCCATATGGGCGCTGAAAAATGGATGCTTAAAGGAGAATGATATGAATTTTGAAAAATTCACCGAGCGCTCGAAGGGCTTTGTGCAGGCCGCGCAGACGATTGCACAACGCGAAGACCACCAGCGGTTTTTGCCTGAGCACCTGCTCAAGGCGTTGCTGGATGATGACCAAGGCATGGCGGGGAACCTGATTAAGTCAGCGGGTGGTGATCCTCGGATAGCCGTTGCGGCGATGGAAACCGCGCTGGGAAAGCTGCCAAAAGTCGAGGGCGACGGGCAGCTTTATATGGATGGGCAAACCAGCAAGGTGTTGGGCGAGGCCGAGAAGATTGCTGAAAAAGCGGGCGATAGTTTTGTAGCTGTCGAGCGGTTGCTGACCGCGCTGGCGATTGTGAAATCCAAGGCCGCCGATGCGTTGAAAGACGCAGGTGTTAATGCGCAATCGCTGAACGCGGCGATCAATAAAATACGGGGCGGGCGCACAGCGGATAGCGCCAGTGCCGAGGATACGTATGAGTCACTGAAGAAATTTGCACGTGACCTGACGGAAGCAGCGCGGGAAGGAAAGATTGACCCGATCATTGGCCGTGATGAAGAAATCCGCCGCACCATGCAGGTGCTAACACGGCGCACCAAGAATAACCCTGTGCTTATCGGCGAGCCGGGCGTGGGTAAAACCGCGATTGCCGAGGGGCTGGCCTTGCGGATTGTGAATGGTGACGTGCCGGATTCGATTGCCGGAAAAACCCTGATGTCGCTCGATATGGGGGCGCTGATTGCGGGGGCAAAATATCGTGGTGAATTTGAGGAACGCTTGAAAGCAGTGCTTAAAGAGGTGACCGATGCCGATGGCGATATCATCTTGTTTATTGATGAACTGCACACGCTTGTGGGGGCGGGCAAGGGCGATGGCGCGATGGATGCCAGCAACCTGCTAAAGCCTGCTTTGGCGCGGGGCGACCTACACTGTGTAGGGGCCACGACGCTGGATGAGTATCGCAAATATATCGAAAAAGACCCTGCCTTGGCGCGGCGTTTCCAGCCGGTGCTGATCGAGGAGCCAACGGTGGAGGACACTGTTAGCATCCTGCGTGGCATCAAGGAAAAGTATGAGCTGCACCACGGGATTCGCATAAGTGACGGGGCCTTGGTGGCGGCAGCGCAGCTTTCGGACCGGTATATTACGGACAGGTTTTTGCCCGACAAGGCGATTGACCTGATGGATGAAGCGGCCAGCCGGTTGCGGATGGAAGCCGATAGTAAGCCTGAAGAACTGGACGCGATTGACCGCGAGATCTTGCAGAAAAAGATCGAGGCGGAGGCGCTGAAGAAGGAAAAGGATCAGGCATCCAAAGATCGGCTTGAGAAGCTGGAACGGGATTTGGCGCGCTTGCAAGAGGAGTCGGATGAGCTGACGGCCCGCTGGCAGGCAGAGCGCGATAAGTTGGCAGGGGCGCGTGACATTAAGGAAGCGCTGGAGCAGGCGCGGGCGCGGCTGGACCAAGCCAAGCGGGAGGGTGACCTTGCCAAGGCTGGCGAGCTTTCTTACGGAGTTATCCCCAAGCTGGAGGCCGAGCTGGCCGAAGCCGAGGAAGCCGAAGAGCGTGACGTGATGGTAGAAGAGGCCGTGACGGCTGAGCATGTGGCGGGCGTCGTGGCGCGCTGGACGGGCATTCCGGTGGACAAAATGCTGGAAGGCGAGCGCGATAAGCTGCTGCGCATGGAAGCGGAGCTTGGCAAGCGGGTGATCGGCCAAGAACAGGCCGTGCGTGCCGTGGCCAATGCGGTGCGCCGCTCGCGGGCCGGGCTTTCGGACCCTAATCGGCCACAGGGCAGCTTTCTGTTCCTCGGGCCAACCGGCGTCGGGAAAACCGAGCTGACCAAAGCGCTGGCGGAGTTCTTGTTTGATGACGACCAAGCGATGGTGCGGATTGATATGTCGGAGTTTATGGAGAAGCACTCTGTAGCGCGGCTTATCGGGGCGCCTCCGGGCTATGTGGGCTATGATGAGGGCGGGGTGCTGACGGAAGCCGTGCGCCGGAAGCCTTATCAGGTGATCTTGTTTGACGAGGTCGAAAAGGCACACCCGGATGTGTTTAACGTGCTGTTGCAAGTGCTCGATGATGGCCGCTTGACCGACGGGCAGGGCAGGGTGGTGGATTTCAAGCATAGCTTGATTATCCTGACCAGCAACCTTGGCTCACAGGCGCTTTCTACCTTGGAAGACGGGGCGAATGTCGAGGAGGCCAAGGCCGAAGTGATGGACGCGGTGCGCGGGCATTTCCGGCCTGAGTTCCTGAACCGCCTCGACGAGATCGTGATCTTTGATCGCTTGAGCCGTGATGATATGAGCGGAATCGTTGATATCCAGATCGGGATTTTGCAGCGCAGACTTGAAGGGCGTAAAATCACGCTAGACTTTGACGATGCCGCCCGCAAATGGCTAGGCGATGAAGGCTATGATCCAGTGTATGGCGCGCGGCCTTTGAAGCGGGTGATCCAGCGCAGCTTGCAGAACCAACTGGCAGAACTGCTGCTGAGTGGGGATGTGATGGATGGGGCAACCTTGCCGGTCTCGGCCGATAGCTCTGGCCTGCTGGTTGGCACCTCTCCGGCGGTGGTGCACTAAACGAGGGTCCTTTGGCTAACGCCAAAGGACCACGCCTCGCCTGCGGCTCGGCGGGCGGCGCGGGCAGAATTGTGGGTGTTGCGAGGGCGGGATACGCGCCGCGCGGCACCCTTTTTGCTTGTGGCAACGGGGGAATGGGGGCAAGATGCAGGATGGAATTTAGGACCTTTGTGATGGTCGGAGCCTGAGCGTATGTTGTGGTGGTTGACACGGTTTTTGATGCGCTGGAGCATTCGGCTGGCGATTTTGCTTTGGCCGGTGACGTTGGTGGTCGGGGCTTATGTTTATGTAGTGTATGTGCGGTGAAGTGGTGCGTCGAGGATCACGCGCCCTACGCTTGCTAAACGAGCAGGCCTCTGCTTATCGTTACTCTGAAATGGGGAGCAAACATGACACGCAAGATAGATGCGCTTTTAGCGGAATATGGCGAGAGCCATCAGAACCCGACCAATAAGCTGGTGCATTGGCTTTGTGTGCCGGTGATTTTCTGGACGATTGTAGCGCTGTTATGGTCGTTACCCGTGCCTTCCGCCATGGCGGGCATCTCGTTTCTCAACTGGGCGACGGTGGCGCTGGGGGTGGCGACGCTCTATTACCTTGCGCTCTCATGGCGCTTGGCGGTGGGGGTTATCCTTTATTGCGGGCTCTGCATTTGGCTGATCACGCGTTACGCTGGCCCGTGGCCGCTTTGGCAATTTGCCGTGGCGCTGTTTGTGCTGGCGTGGGTTGGGCAATTCTGGGGGCACAAGGTGGAGGGTAAAAAGCCGAGCTTCTTTAAGGATGTGCAGTTTTTGCTGATCGGGCCGGCGTGGCTGATCAGCTTTGTGTATAAGCGGCTTGGGGTGGCGTATTGAGGGGGTGGTGGGCTGAAGCTCGCCCCACAGCCCCATCGCCGAGCAAATGGTGCGTGCGAAGCACGGCAGCCTACGGGTTATTGTGTTGCGTTGGCGATGATCTTGTCTAACAGGTCATTGGCGGGCTGCATGCTTTCGCCGGGATAGGTTTGGTGGCCGATGGTCACGATATCGGGGTTTTCCGGAGTCGCATAAAGGAAAATGGAGTAGGGGCAGAAGGAGAAGTTAGTGATATCTGCCTCAATGACTTGCCGAGACACCCGCGCCGAACAAAAATTGTAGATGGTTGCGCCGGTAAACAGCACCATGTCAGAGCCAACATCCGCACGCGTGCGCGCAAGCATGGCATCAGGGTGGCTGGTGAAATCAATCGTTAACCCCATGTCGATGATCGCGCTTTCGA
>JAJRRX010000320.1 GCA_024279075.1 Alphaproteobacteria bacterium
GTTACTTCTAGCCAAAACCCGAGAAACTGATGCGCCTTTGGTTTATATCGCCAACCCCGATAACCCGATGGCCTCGGTGCATAATGCCGAAAAAATGCAGGCAATGATTGATGACCTGCCTGAAGGGGCAACCCTGTGCCTTGATGAGGCTTACATAGAGTTTGCCCCTGAGGGCAACACGCCAGCGATTGATGTTTCTCACCCGCGCGTGATCCGATTTCGCACCTTCTCCAAGGCGTATGGCATGGCGGGCGCGCGGGTGGGCTATGGGATTGCACATAAGGATTTCATCAAGAATTTTGACAAAGTGCGCAACCATTTTGGCATGAACCGTGCGGCGCAAGCAGGGGCTTTGGCGGCGTTGAAAGATGAGGCCTATCTGGCGCAAACGCTTGAAAAGGTGCAGGAAGCGAAGGCGCGGATAGCAGAAATTGCGCGCGCTAACGGGCTGGTGCCATTGCCCTCGGCCACTAATTTTGTTGCGATTGATTGCCAGCGCGGAGCTGATTTTGCCAAAGCCGTTGTGGCGGCCCTTGGGGCGCTAGGCGTGTTTATCCGCATGCCGTTTTCAGCGCCGCAAAACAGGTGTATTCGCATTTCGGCGGGCACAGTGGCCGACCTTGATCTGCTGGCGGTCGCGCTACCGGAGGCGCTAAAAGCCGCTGCAAAGGAGGCAGGATGAGCGACGTAAAAATCAATTATATTGAGTTTCACAGCAAGGACTTAGGCGCCACCAAAACCTTTTTCAGCAAAGCCTTTGGTTGGGCTTTTACCGATTACGGGCCGGATTATTGTGATTTTAAAGGCCAAGGTGTTGATGGCGGGTTTTTTCGCTCAGACGATATGGCGCTTGCTTCAACCGGCGCGCCGCGTGTGATTTTTTATAGCAAAAATCTAGAGGAAACGCAGGCCATAATAGAGGCGGCCAACGGCGTAATTTGCCGCGAGATAAAGAGCTTTCCCGGTGGGCGGCGCTTTCATTTTATTGAACCTGGCGGTAATGAACTTGGCGTGTGGAGCGATGTGACCGTTGATGGCGAAAAGATTGCATAACCGATGAAAAAAGGGCCATATAAAAGGCTTTGGCACGCATGGCTTAAGCACCATAAACGCGTGTTGGCGCTCGGGTTTTTTGGCATGCTTATTGGTGCTCTGGCCTCGGCGGGCTATGCCAAGGCGCTGCAATGGATAATAGGTGCTTTTGAGGCCGAGGACCGCTCAGTGATCTGGTGGGGGCCGTTGATGATGATAGCGCTGACCAGTGCAAAAGGGCTGGGCACGTGGCTATTTCAGGTGAACAGCAACAGCGCCCTTGTGCGAGCGGAGACAGACCTGCAAAAGGCGATGCACAAAAAGCTGGTTTTTGCTGATTTGGCACAGATACAAGGCGAAAGCCCAACGGCGCTTTCCACGCGGTTTACGGCCGATATCATGCTGGTTCGACAATCGGTAATGCAGATATTCGGCGGCGTATCTGCTGTGCTTATTTTGTTGGCAACCGTCGCGGTTATGCTCAGCATTGACTGGGTGATAACGCTGACTTTGGTTGGCGTATTTTCATTGGCGGTTTATCCTGTCAATCGGATCGGGGCGCGCTTGCACGTGGTTTCCCGCCAAACCCAAGATGATTTAGCACTGATGACAGGCGAGATTTCCGAGGCGTTAAGCAGCATTCGCATGGCACGGGCATACCAGCTGGAGCCATATTTGCTGCGCAGTGCTGGCACGGTGTTTGATAGGCTTTTGCTTTTGAAATTGCGGCTTATCAGGCTACAAGCGTTGTTGTCGCCGATTATGGAAAGCCTGTCCGGTGCGGCAATTGCAGCACTGTTGGTGGTGGTCGCCTGGCGTTTATCTAACGGCACCACAACACTCGCGAACTTTATGGCATTGATGGCCGGGTTCGGGGTGATCTCGCAACCCGCCCGTAACCTTGGTAAAACCTTTGCTATGGCCAAGCAGGGCGAGGCTGCGCTGGACCGGATTTTTGAAATTCTGGATATGCAAAGCACAATCAAAGACCCCGATGCGCCAGTGCCTTTGGCGGGCGGCAAAGGCGCACTGGGCTTTGAAGCTGTTGGCTTTAGCTACCCCGATGGCAAACCAGCGCTTTTTGATGTTTCGCTGGAAGTGCCAGCGGGCACGATGGTGGCTTTCGTTGGCCGCTCGGGCGCGGGTAAATCTACGATTTTCAACCTGCTGCCACGGTTGTTTGATGTGTCAAAAGGCAGGATATTGCTGGATGGCGTGGATATCCGAGATCTGACACAAGCTGATTTACGCAGCCAAATCGCGCTAGTGAGCCAGGATTCGGTGCTTTTGAGTGGCACTATCGGCCAGAATATCGGTTTTGGCCGTGATGGCGCGCAGGCGGGCGAGATTGAGGCTGCCGCAAAAGCCGCGGCGGCTGATGGGTTTATCGCGGCTTTGCCACAAGGCTATGATACACCCGTGGCCGCAGCGGCGAGCGCACTTTCCGGTGGCGAAAAACAGCGTATTTCGATCGCGCGCGCGATGCTGAGAGATGCGCCAATATTGCTGCTTGATGAACCAACATCTGCGCTAGACGCTGAATCGGAAGCGGTGATTAAAAAGGCACTGGCAGAGCTTTCCAAAGGGCGCACGACGCTGGTGATCGCCCATCGATTGGCCACTATTCGCGAGGCCGATATCATCGTGGTATTGGACCAAGGCCGCGTGGTGGAAACCGGCTCGCATGATGAGCTTTTGGCCAGAGGTGGTATTTATGCCGAGCTTTTCCAGCTGCAATTCAATGGGTGAAAGGCGCGTTTGGCATAAGCGCAATTCGCCATGCTGGCTTTCTAACCTTATGATAAAAAAGTAGTTACACCTATTAAGATTGTGACTATATCAATGCACACCTAAATGAAGAAAGCACTCTACTAAACTAGTTTAATAGAGTGCCTACCGTTCCTAAAAACTATTTTATAAACAATATGTTAGGTCTAGTAGTCAGTACTGTTGCGCATGTGGTTTTTTGGCTAAATACAAAATACATACCTACTTTGTCAGGGCTTGACTTCTTTGCGGCTTCCCCGCCACTTTAGTACAAACCAAGGAGCCTGAAATGCCAACCACCCCTGCCATGATCCGCGCTGCAATTTGTGACCTTAACGGCGTTTGGCGGGGCAAGTTGATGCCTGCAGCGCAGCTAGACAAGGTGCTGGGAGGCGGATTGCGTATGCCCTATTCAGTGCCCGCGATTGATATTTTTGGCGAAGATGTGGCTGATAGCCCAATTGTTTTCAACTCTGGCGATGCCGATTGCCTTTGCCTGCCGACCACGCGCGGCGCCCTGCCCGAGCTTTGGCAAAGCGGGGCGGCACAGTTTGTGCCGGTGGTAATGGCTATGGAAGATGGCACTCCCTCGGCAATTGACCCGCGCCAAATTCTAGCGGCTTTAGTCGCAAAGCTTAAGGCGCGCGGGCTAACGCCCGTGATGGCAGTGGAGCTGGAGTTTTATCTCGTCAAACCCGGCCCCACACCACCGCAAGCCGAAGCGCAGATGTTGGCGATAGATAATGTCGATGATCACGGCACTTTTTTCGAGGCAGTATATGCAGCGTGTGAGGCATATAACATTCCGGCGGATGCGGCTATTTCCGAGGGCGGGGCGGGGCAGTTCGAGATCAACCTGCTGCATGGGCCGGACCCTTTGGAAGTAGCTGATAACGCCGTATTTTTCAAGCGTATCGTTAAGGGTGTGGCCAAGGCGCAGGGGCTGGAGGCCAGCTTTATGGCCAAGCCTTACCTTGACCAGTCCGGCAGTGGACTACATGTGCATTTTAGCGTGTTGGATAAAGCGGGAAACAACGTGTTTGATAATGGCACCGAGGCGGGCAGCGACACCCTTCACCACTGTGTGAACGGCCTTCTCAACCTTATGCCTGCCTCCACGCTAATCTTCGCGCCGCATCTTAATTCCTATCGCCGCCTGACCCCTAATAGCCATGCACCTACCGGCATTGGCTGGGGCTATGAAAACCGCACCAGTGCCATTCGTATACCCGGCGGTAGCCCGAAGGCACGGCGGATAGAGCACCGTGTGGCAGGGGCGGATGCAAACCCCTATTTGCTTTTGGCGGTGCTGCTGGCCGGCGTGCTGGAAGGGCTGGAACGGGCAGAAACACCGCCTGCGGCCACTGAAGGTAACGCTTACGAAGCCGGCCTGCCGCAGCTGCCAACCGACTGGGCAGCGGCGATTTCAGCCTTTGAAAGCGGCGATAGCCTCAAATCTCATCTCAATCCGCAATTCTGCGAGGTTTTCACCACCATGAAGTGGCAGGAGTTTGGCAGGTTCGCCAAAAGGATGAGCGGTTTTGAAGTAGCCACTTACTTAACCACTGTCTAACCGGAAAGTTTTCCTTGCAATTAAGCCGCTTTCCCCGCCAAACTCTTTTAAGATAATTCAATAGGGAGCAAAATAATGAAATATCGCTTAACAACTGCGCTCATCGCGCTGGCCGCCGCCGGGGCCGTTCAGGCGCAGGAAAACGTGCTGCACGTTTATAACTGGTCTGATTACATCGCTGAAGACACGCTGGAAAAGTTCACCGCTGAAACCGGCATTGAAGTGACCTATGATGTCTATGACAGCAACGAGGTGCTGGAAGCCAAGATGTTGGCGGGCAGCTCGGGCTATGATGTGGTCGTGCCAACGTCTGATTTTTTGCAACGCCAGATCGCGGCGGGGGTTTATATGCCGCTTGATAAAAGCAAGCTACCCAACCTTGCCAATATGGACGAGGCCCTGATGGCGGGCGCAGCGGCTTATGATGCGGGCAATGAGCACGCGGTGATTTACATGTGGGGCACCACCGGCATTGGTTATAATACGGGCGCTGTCGCTGATCGCCTTGGCGAGGATTACGAAGTTGATAGCTGGAGCTTGATCTTTGACCCTGAGGTCTCTGCCAAGCTGGCGGATTGCGGGATTTCGGTGCTGGACGCGCCAACAGAGATGATTCCGGCGGCGATGAACTATCTCGGGCTGGACCCGAACTCGACTTCGAAAGCCGATCTTGAAGCCGGTGCGGCGCTGCTGGAAACCATCCGGCCCAACATTCGCTATTTCCATTCTTCGCAATATATCTCGGACCTCGCCAATGGCGATACCTGCGTGGCCGTGGGCTGGTCGGGGGATGTTTTCCAAGCGCAAGCGCGGGCCGACGAGGCGGATAACGGTGTTGAAATCGCTTATGTGATCCCGAAAGAGGGCGCTTTGCAGTGGTTTGACATGCTGGCGATTCCGGCAGATGCGCCCAACCCCGGTGCAGCACACGCCTTCATCAACTTCATTATGGATGCGCAGATCACGGCGGATATCACCAACTATGTGTGGTATGCTAACGGCAATGCGGCCTCGATGAGCCTTGTGGATGAGGAGATCACCTCCGATCCGGGCATCTTCCCAACAGAAGCGGCCAAGGCGGGTCTTTGGGCCTCTACCGTGTATGATGCGCGCACAGATCGCACAATTACGCGGCTTTGGACGCGGGTAAAAACCGGCCAATAAGGCCGCTTAAAGCACTCCCTTTTCCCGCTTGCGGGGGAAGGGGCGACGGGTAAAAACCTGCGCGGAATTTCGAGGGGGATACATGGCAGAAGAGCTATCAGCATGTGAGCGGCGACCTTGGGTTGAGGCGACGGAAAAGCCATTTGTGCGCATCAAAGGCATTACCAAAATGTTTGGTGATTTGGCGGCGGTAGACGATGTTTCTCTCGATATTTACCGTGGCGAGCTTTTTTGCCTGCTTGGTGGATCTGGCTGCGGGAAATCAACCTTACTCCGGATGCTGGCAGGGTTTGAAACCCAAACCAGTGGAGCCATAGAAATAGACGGGCAGGATATGACGGGGGTTGCGGCCAACCTGCGCCCGACAAATATGATGTTTCAGAGCTACGCGCTTTTCCCGCATATGTCGGTGGAGAAAAACGTGGCGTATGGCTTGCTCCGCGAGGGCGTTTCCAAGGGCGAGGCCATGCAGCGCACCAAGGATATGCTGAGCCTTGTGAAGCTCGACGGTTTTGCCAGCCGCAAGCCGCACCAGCTTTCGGGCGGGCAGCAACAGCGGGTGGCTTTGGCGCGGTCGCTGATTAAGCAGCCCAAGCTTTTACTGCTGGATGAGCCTTTGGGCGCTTTGGATAAAAAGCTGCGCGAGGAAACCCAGTTTGAGCTGATCCGCATTCAGGAAGACCTCGGCGTGACCTTTATTGTGGTAACGCACGACCAAGAGGAAGCGATGACGCTGTCGACCCGCATTGGCGTGATGGATGCGGGCGGCATTGTGCAGGTCGGCGAGCCGCGCGAAATTTACGAAACGCCGAACAGTAAATACGTGGCCGATTTCATTGGCTCGGTGAATATCTTTGACGGCGAGGTTGATGTGGCCGCGCCGGACCTGATGCGGGTGAACTCCACTGAGGGGCCAATAATATGTGAGCCGATGGCTGGCCTCAACGCCAAGCAAAAGCTGCATATTGCGGTGCGGCCCGAGCGCATCCAGCTTTCGCGCACCCCGATTGAGGCGACAAATACCATGCAGGGGATGGTGACAGAGGTGGCCTATATGGGCAACCTTTCAGTTTACCGCGTTCAGCTGGCGGGCGGGCAGTGCCTGAAGGTGACGGCGGCCAACGGGCTGCACGAGGAAAACCCGATCACGTGGGATGAAGCGGTGCATATTGGCTGGTCGGCGGCGGCAAGCACGGTGCTGGTCAAATGAGGCAGAGCAAGCTGGCGCGGCGCTTCGTTATTGCGGTGCCAAACATTTGGTTGATCCTGTTTTTTATGGTGCCGTTTCTGGTGGTGCTGAAAATCTCGCTAGCCGAGCCGCGCATCGCCATTCCGCCCTATTCTCCCTTGTGGGACTGGGTAGATGGTAGCATCAAGTTTAACATAAATTTCGAGAATTACGCCTATATGTGGGAGGATACGCTCTACATAAACGCCTATCTGTCCTCGATTAAAATCGCGGCCACTTCCACCCTGCTGACGCTCTTGGTGGGCTACCCGATGGCCTATACCATTGCCCGCGCGCCAGAGCCTCGGCGCTCTATCCTGCTGCTCTTGGTGGTGCTGCCGTTTTGGACATCGTTCCTACTACGGGTTTATGCGTGGATCGGCATACTCAAAACCAAGGGGATTTTGAATGCCGTGCTGCTGTGGTCAGGCATTATTGATGAACCGCTGATTATTCTGCAAACTGATATCGCGGTGTATATCGGCATTGTTTACACGTATCTGCCCTTCTTAATCCTGCCGCTTTACGCCAACCTCGTGAAGCTCGACGACACCTTGTTGGAAGCCAGCCGCGACCTTGGCGCTAGCCGCATTTCCAGCTTTTTTCGCATCACCCTGCCGCTTTCCATGCCCGGCATTATCGCTGGCTCGATGCTGGTATTCATCCCTGTATTAGGCGAATACGTTATCCCCGCGCTCTTGGGCGGGCCAGACACATTGATGATCGGCAAGGTGCTTTGGAATGAATATTTCAGCAACCGTGATTGGCCGGTGGCCTCGGCGGTGGCGATTGTTATGCTGATTATCATGCTGATCCCGATTATGATCTTGCGCCGCGCCCAAACCAAAGGGGCCGAGATATGAAGCTGCGCTTTACCCCCATCATGGCCCTGTTTGGCTTTATTTTTCTTTACGGGCCGATTGTATCGCTGGTGATCTACAGCTTTAACAAAAGCAAGCTGGTTACCGTGTGGGGCGGTTGGTCTACCAAGTGGTATGCCGAGCTGTTTGCCAATGAGCAGATTATGAGCGCCGCGTGGCTGAGCCTGAAAATCGGGGTAATATCCGCCAGCGTCGCCACGGTGTTTGGCACCATGATGGCGATGGTGCTGGTGCGCTTCAAGAAAGTGCGCGGGCGCGGGCTAATGGGCGGGATGATCACCGGCCC
The DNA here is from genome assembly GCA_024279075.1 of Alphaproteobacteria bacterium. Taxonomy (GTDB): domain Bacteria; phylum Pseudomonadota; class Alphaproteobacteria; order Rhodobacterales; family Rhodobacteraceae; genus UBA3077. The sequence goes on from JAJRRX010000320.1 coordinate 7,932, forward strand.
TTTGGTGATGCCCGATGTGATCATCGGCCTGTCGCTGCTCCTGCTTTTTGTCGCCATGCAAAGCCTGATCGGCTGGCCGGCAGGGCGCGGGCTTACCACGATTTTGATCGCGCATATTACGTTTAACATGGCTTTTGTCACTGTGGTGGTGCAGTCGCGGCTTTCTGATATGGACGACTCCATAGAAGAAGCGGCGCTGGACCTTGGGGCCTCGCCCACGCGGGTGTTTTTCGATATCACCCTGCCGATGATCACCCCTGCGCTGATCTCGGGCTGGCTGCTGGCCTTTACGCTTTCGCTTGATGACCTCGTGATTTCAAGCTTTGTCTCCGGCCCCGGCGCCACCACTCTGCCGATGGTGATTTTCTCCAAAGTGCGGCTCGGGGTTTCTCCCGATATCAACGCCCTTGCCAGCCTGATTGTGCTCGCTGTCAGCATTGGCATTATTATCTCCGCGCTGCTTATGCGCAAAAAACCAAGATAGAGGCCCTTATGTCGCTCCCAAAATCCATGTCTTATGTTGCCAAAATGCCCGAAACTGTGGCCGAATGGCTCGATGGCCGCCGCGTGGAAGAGATCGAGTGCGTGATCGCTGATATGGCGGGCATTTCGCGCGGGAAAGCGATGCCAAGCAAAAAGTTCAGCCGTGAGGAGCGGGTGTTTTTGCCGCAATCTATATTTTTTCAGACCATTGATGGCCAATATGTCGATATGGAAATCGAGAACCAATGGACAGAAGCCGATATGCTTTTGGTGCCGGATTACAGCACCGCCACAGCGGCGCCGTGGGCGGGGGATGTAACCCTGCAAGTTATCCATGATGTGCTAAATATGGATGGCACACCTGTAGAAGTGGTGCCGCGCAATGTGCTGAAACGGGTGCTGGGGCTTTACGCGGCGAAGGGTTGGACGCCCGTGGTCGCACCCGAGCTGGAATTTTACCTCACCAAGCCCAATATTGACCCGAACCAACCCATCGAGCCGCCGATGGCGCGCACGGGCCGTCGCGTGGCCAGCCGCCAAGCCTATTCAATGGTCGCGGTGGATGATTACGGCAAGGTCATAGATGATATCTACGATTTTGCCGAGGCGCAGGGCTACGAGATTGACACCATTATTCAAGAAGGCGGCGCGGGGCAGATCGAGATAAATCTAATCCACGGCGACCCGCTCAAGCTCGCCGACCAAGTGTTTTTCTTTAAGCGCATGATTCGCGAGGCGGCGTTTCGCAACGACTGCTATGCCACCTTCATGGCCAAGCCGATGCAGGACGAGCCGGGCAGCGCCATGCACATTCACCATTCGGTGCTGGGCACGGGCGGCAAAAACATATTCAACGATGCCAATGACCAACCCACCGACCTGTTCTACAACTTCCTCGCGGGGCAGCAAAAATATGTGCCAAACGCCATCAGCCTGTTTGCGCCTTATGTGAATTCTTACCGCCGCTATGTGGCTTCCGGCTCTGCGCCGATCAACCTTGAATGGGGCGAGGACAACCGCACCACGGGCATTCGCGTGCCGCTTTCCGGCCCAGAGGCGCGGCGGGTGGAGAACCGCGTAGTGGGGATGGATTGCAACCCTTACCTCGGCATTGCCGCCTCGCTGGACTGTGGCTACCTTGGTATGAAGCAGGGCTTGAAGCCACGCGAGAAAATGGCGGGGGAGGCGTATGACGCCGACCACGGCTTGCCGCGTTCGCTTTTAGGCGGGCTGGATGCCTTTGAGCGCGCGCCGGAGCTGCGCGAGGTGCTGGGCAACGATTTCAGCGATGTGTATAGCGCCTTGAAGCGGCATGAAGCCGAGGCGTTCCTTCAGGTGATCAGCCCGTGGGAGCGCGAACATTTGCTGCTGAATGTTTAGGGTGCGTGGATTACAGAAAACAATATAGTTTTTTGTAACCTTCAAAACAAATTGAATCTCTTTGGGGGGCAATAGTGAGTCGAAACTATAATAAAGACAATGAGCGTTTCACTTTGCAGTTTCTCATTGATGATAAGAAAATTTCAACTCCACAAGGGCTGTTGAGTTATATTGAAAACAAAAACTGGAGTATTAAACGGACAAACCGGAAATCCAAAGACGGGCGTAATATGCTTGGTATACGAATTTCACCTGGGCAGGTATTTTTGGTAAGCTTCGATTTTAATTGTTCTGCTTTTAAACCTCAGGCACGATGTAGCCTCAGATATTTCCCAGATGAAAAAGTTAGCGGTGAATCTAAGCAAGAGGGAATTTGGATATATGGGCTGTTCGCGTCAACTGCTGCTTCTAAGGCTTGTTATATAGGTCAAACCAAACGTTGTTTGACGCGTTTTCGTAGTCACCTCATGCGTACAAAAAATGGAAATGGTTCATCAGGGCTTTTTGATTGGGCAGAAGAAAACGACACGCAAGTATATGTTGCTATGCTTGATTATACCGTGGATATCTCTGGAAAATCTAAGACGGCTAAACAAGCTACCATTTTAGAAGGAACTTGGCTAAAGCGAGCAGTAAATTTTGGGTACACAGCCCCCATGATTGAGAAATGGGGGCGGCTTCCATTCGATCCCGGCACTATAAAAAATGGGTGGCCGTATAAGGATGTGTCTCGACATTCTATTCCTCTCAAGGAAGCGGTAGAGGCAACTCCCAGCATCTTCACTTTTTCAATACCAATGCTTGTTTGCGAATTGAAAAAAATAAAAGAGAATTGATCCAGTTTAAATACTTTTTTTAAGCTTTGCGTTCTGTCAGGCAGCCAGCCTGTGGGAGCGGGAGCAATTGCTGCTGAACGTGCTGAACGTGTAGGGCTGCGGTTGGCTCTGCCTTGCTTTGGCTCTGGCCCAACTTCTCGTGGAAATAGCCCAGCACTTCGGTCAGCGCCGCGCGCGTTGGCGAGCCGTCTTCCCCGTTAAAATGCACAGTGAGCAGCGAGTGTTTGGCCCCCTCGATTTCCCGAAGCTTGATCCGCTCCTTGTCACCATTAAACGCCGCGTCCAGCGCGTCGAATTTAGCGTGGGTGCAGAGCTTGTCACCCTGAAAGCGGAAGGCCAGCATGGGGCCTTTTTCATCCAGCCCCGCGCGGATTTCCGAAACATCCCTTGGTGACATGTGCAGCGCCGAATTGGCAAGCAAAGGCAAAGAGGGCTGGGAAGCCACGCCCGCGAGCACGCTGTCATCCGCCATCATCGAAATGGCAAAATTGCCGGTGAGGCACATGCCGATCACGCCGATGCCCTCTACCTTATACGCCGCCTTCACCTCGGCTGCCAGTGCGCCGAGCCAGCGCACCACAGGGCTGGTGCGGTGCTTGGCAAACACCGCAAATTCGCGCCGCATGCAGAATACGCGGGTGATATTGCCCACGAAGGAGAGCTTGCCGATAGGGCCAAACAGGTGCGGCAGCACCACGGTGAAGCCCGCCGCGATCAGGTCCTCCGCCAAGCGGTTGGTCTCCACGCCTATGCCCGGCAGCTCCTGAATAATCAGCACCACAGGGCCTGCGCCCTTGGTATAAACGTCATGCGCCAGCGGTTTGCCATCCACCGCATCGGTGGTGAAAACGGATTTTTCCCAATCTGATAGCATGTGCACATTCCTACTCGTTACAAAGGTCACAAAAAATATTCTTAACGCCACATTAACATTGAACTCTGCGAAATGGGAAGGATAGTGTGGGACAACTCACAAGGGGACACCGATGGACCTGCTCTACGCCAATGATAAACTGGGCCAATACCCGAAATCATATTGGGCCAGCGTGGCCACGCCACTGGCACCATTTCCACCGCTGAAAGGCGCGGTAAAGGCGGATGTGTGCGTGGTGGGCGCCGGATTTACGGGGCTGTCCTCGGCGCTGCATTTGGCCGAAGCGGGCTATAAGGTGGTGCTGCTAGAGGCCCAGCGCGTGGGCTTTGGGGCCTCGGGCAGGAATGGCGGGCAGGTTGGCTCTGGCCAGCGGGTGGAGCAGGATGATCTTGAAAAGATGGTCGGCGAAGATAAAGCCCGCGCGCTGTGGGGCTTGGGCGAGGCCAGCAAGGATTGCGTGCGTGGGCTGATAAAAAAGCATGGGATAGAGTGCGACTGGCGCGACGGGGTGCTGCACGCCGAGCTGAAGCCAAAAAACCTGCACCACAGTGAGGCTTATGCTGAAATGCTGCAAACCCGTTATGGCTATGATGCGATCTCGGCGTTGGATGGCGATGGCATTCGCAAGCATGTTGGCTCGGAGGCGTATTGCGGTGGCACGCTGGATATGGGTGCGGGGCATCTCAACCCGCAAAAATACGTGCTCGGGTTAGCGCGGGCGGCGCAGAAAGCTGGCGTGGAGATTTATGAGGGCAGCAAGGCGCTGCGCTATACGGGGCCGAATGTGAGCACCGATCAGGGCCATGTGGCGGCGAAGTTTTTGATATTGGCGGGTAATGGCTATATGGGCGGGCTTTCCAAAAAAGTAGCGCGCCGCGTGATGCCGATTAATAATTATATCATCGCCACCGAGCCGCTGGGCGAGGACATGGCCAAAAGCCTGATCAGCGAGGATGTGGCGGTGGCCGACAGCAAATTTGTGGTGAATTACTTCAAGCGATCAGTGGATCACCGCATGGTGTTTGGCGGGGGCGAAAGCTATGGCTACAGGTTCCCGAAAAACATTGCCGCCAAGGCGCAAAAACCAATGGTGGAAATTTACCCACAGCTCGCGGGCATAAAAATTGATTACGCATGGGGCGGCACCTTGGCCATCACCATGAACCGCATGCCGAATTTCACCCGCCTCGCGCCCAATATTCTAAGCGCCTCGGGCTATTCCGGCCACGGGGTGGCTATGGCCAGCCTTGCGGGGGAGATTTTAGCTGAAACCATCCAAGGCACCGCCGAGCGGTTTGACCTGTTTGGCAGCACCCAGCCCCCGCGATTCCCCGGTGGCCCTGCGCTGAAAACCCCGCTTTTA